>NZ_CEYEMI010000025.1:0-25567 GCF_982810325.1 Paraperlucidibaca sp. | reverse complement strand
GTGCCTCTAGCCAATGCTGCGTTGGCGCTGCTGGGCGTGCGAGAAATTCATCGCGATTGGCCCACACTTGCAGCGGCAAGTCGCTATCGGGCTGCCAATGAAACGCTAACAAACACATGATCTCTCCTTGGCACGACTTATCGAATACATCGCGCTTTCTATCAGCACTGACCAATCATGCCCCAACTGTCGGTGATGCATGCGCAAGCGGCCCAAGTGTCTTATGATGCGAGCTGTTTGTAAAAGGATGTCGTCATGCTCACATACCCTCACATCGACCCTATCGCGCTCAGCCTCGGCCCGCTCAAAGTGCATTGGTACGGCCTCATGTACCTGCTCGGTTTTGGCTCGGCCTATCTGCTCGCACTGTGGCGCGCTAAGCGCATCGGCTGGACCAACGATCAAGTCGCCGATCTAATTTTTTACTGCGCCATGGGTGTGATTATTGGCGGCCGTTTGGGCTATGTATTTTTCTATGGCTTCGATAGGTTTATAAACGATCCACTCTGGGCCATTCGTCTCTGGGAAGGCGGCATGAGCTTTCACGGCGGCTTCCTTGGCGTACTCGTTGCTGGCTTCTTATTCGCTCGCCGCTACAACACGCCATGGCTAGAAATAACCGACTTGCTCGCGGTCATCGTGCCGCCTGGCTTGATGTTTGGTCGCATTGGCAACTTCATTGGTGGCGAGCTCTGGGGCCGCCCAGTGACTAATCCCGAACTGCCTTGGGGCATGGTATTCCCCCATGTCGACGCCTTAGCACGGCATCCATCGCAGCTCTACGAAGCGCTATTTGAAGGCCTCGTGTTATTTTTAGTGATCTTTATTTTCACGCTAAAACCACGCCCGCGCATGGCCGCCTCATCGCTATTCCTCATCGGCTATGGCCTCGCGCGCTTCAATATCGAGTTTTTCCGTGAGCCCGATGTCGACCAAGGCTTTGTGCTGTTCAACTGGATGACCAAAGGCCAAATGCTCACCGCACCGATGATCATTCTCGGCGTTGTGCTGCTCATCATTTCCTATCGCAAAAGTAATGTTGCCCGTGTAGCAGAGCAATCGCGCGCGGCATTAGCGAAACGGAGCTAGTCACATGCAGCAATACCTTGATTTACTCGCCCGCGCTCGCCATGAAGGCACCTTCAAAAGCGATCGCACCGGCACCGGCACGCATTCTGTGTTTGGCCATCAAATGCGCTTTAATTTGGCCGATGGCTTTCCGGTATTGACCACGAAAAAGCTGCACTTAAAATCCATCATCCATGAGCTGCTATGGTTTCTTGCAGGCGACACTAATATCGCCTATTTACAAGAAAACGGCGTGCGCATTTGGGATGATTGGGCTGACGAGAACGGCAATCTTGGCCCGGTTTATGGCTACCAATGGCGCTCGTGGCCAGCGCCCGATGGCCGTCATATCGACCAAATCAGCCAAGTCATCAATATGATCAAAACCAATCCCGATTCGCGCCGGCTCATTGTCAGCGCGTGGAATCCGGCACTGGTCGATGATATGGCCTTGCCGCCATGCCACGCGCTGTTTCAGTTCTATGTTGCCGATGGCAAGCTGTCTTGCCAGCTCTATCAACGTAGCGCCGACATCTTTTTGGGCGTGCCATTTAACATCGCCTCCTATGCTTTGCTCACGATGATGGTCGCGCAAGTCTGCGACTTAGAAGTTGGTGATTTTGTCTGGACCGGCGGCGACTGCCATCTTTACAGCAACCACGTTGAGCAAGCCGACACGCAACTCGCGCGCACGCCGGGACCATTACCCACGATGCGCATCAACTCCGATGTCACCGACCTCTTTGCCTTCCGCTTCGAGGACTTCACGCTCGAAGGCTACGAAGCGCAAGCGCATATCGCCGCCAAGGTAGCCGTATGAATCCTGACATGATGAACCGTGAAATCCCCGACGATCTACAAGACTCACTGCCCGATGACGCCGTGCGTGTGTCATTAATTGTGGCGATGGCGAGCAATCGCTGCATTGGCATCAATAACGAATTGCCGTGGAAGCTGCCCGAAGACTTGAAGTACTTTAAGCAAGTCACCAGTGGCAAAGCCATCATCATGGGCCGCACAACCTACGACTCGCTGGGCCGACCATTGCCCAATCGCACCAATATCGTGATGACCCGTGATGCTGACTGGGAAGGGCCAATTGGCACGCGCGTAGTGCATTCGCTAGAGGCCGCGCTGGCACTGGCCGAGGCAGTGGCGGTAAGTAATTATCAGGATGAAGTGGTGGTGATTGGCGGCGCTCAAATCTATGCACAATTGCTGCCGCAAGTTGAGCGCTTGTACATCACCGAAGTTCACACAGAAGTTGCAGGCGACGCCTTTTTCCCAGAGCTCAACACGACTGAGTGGCAGGAAATTTCCCGACGAAAGCATAGCGATGAAGCAAGCGGAATCGGCTACGATTTTGTCGTTTATGACCGCATCATCAGTGCCTAAGGCACAGCACTAGCGCCGCTTATTTGGCGCTAGTCGCAACAATAAAAAGAGGGATCAAAATGCAGGTAAGGAATACCCAGTTTTTAGCGCAAGTGAATACAGCCGTTGACTCCATTATTGCCGCTGTAGGCAAGCAACTCATCGTGGGTATGCCTCTTGGCTTAGGCAAACCAACAGAGCTGATTAATGCGCTTTATGATCGCGCCGTATCCGACCCGAGCTTGTCACTAACTATTCTCACCGCGCTTTCACTGGAAATTCCTTCGCCGGGCAAAGGCCTTGAAGCCAAGTTTATGGCGCCGTTTTTAAATCGTGTGTTTGCCGGCGTGCCAGAGCTCAGTTATATGCGTGCACTGCGGCAAAATAAATTGCCCGCAAACGTCACTGTTTCTGAGTTTTTCTTCAAGCCCGGTAGCTTGTTAAACAATATCCACGCGCAGCAGCATTACATCAACAGTAATTACTCTCACGCTGCTCGCGACGTTTTCAATAATGGCTGCAACGTCACTATGCAGGCCATTAGTCGCGTAGGTGAAGGTGCCAATGCGCGCTACTCATTGAGCTGCAACCCAGACACAGGCCCTGAGTTACTAGAGCTGCTAGAAGAGAGCGGCCGCCCACACGTGGTCGTTGGCCTAGTAAACACCCGCTTACCGTTTATGACGCACGACGCAGAAGTGCCGGCATCGACTTTCGACATCATTATCGACGACTCGGTTTATTACACCGAGCTGTTCTCGACGCCTAAACAGCCAGTGACCACGCCCGACTACTGCATCGGCCTATATGCTAGCAGCTTGATCAAAGATGGCGGCACACTGCAAATCGGCATTGGCGCGCTTGGTGACGCCATTGTTTATGCCACGCAACTGCGCCATCAAGACAATCAGGTGTATCGACAAGCGCTGAATGATATTGGCGCAACGCACAACTATGGCGACTTAATCGAGCGCGTTGGCGGCCAAGGTATCTTTGAAAAAGGCTTGTACGGCGCCACCGAAATGTTTGTCGACGGCTTTTTGCATCTGATGCAGGCCGGTATTTTACGTCGTGAAGTCTATGATTTCTGGGCCTTGCAGCAGCTGGTCAATGATGACCGCATTGACCCTCAGAACATCACAGCAGACGCGCTTGATGCACTGGAATCGCTCGGCGTGCGCGTGATCCGTACGCAAGATTTTCAACGCCTGCAGCAACACGGCTTCTTCAATGACGCCACTCGCTACGATAACGGCTATCTCATCGCGCCCGATGGCACTCGTGTGATCGCCAATGTCGCCGAGCCAAGCTCGCGCGTGGTCATGGGCGAGCAATGCTTAGGCTCCGCACTGAAAAACGGCATCGTGTTGCATGGCGGCTTCTTCCTTGGCCCACGCAGCATGTACCAAGCCATCCACGACATGACGCCCGAAGAAAATGCGCGCATCTGCATGACCGGCGTCAACAAGGTCAATCAGCTCGATCTCAATCCGCGCCTGTATAAAGCCCAGCGCATCCATGCCCGCTTTATGAATACCGGCATCATGGCCACGCTCTCTGGCGCATTAGTTTCCGATGGCCTCGCTGATGGCCGCGTGATCAGCGGCGTTGGTGGCCAATACAACTTCGTCGCTATGGCACATCAACTACCCACCGGCCGCAGCATTCTCATGGTGCGCGCCGTGCGCGATGGTGCCAATCCGAGCAGTAATATCGTGATGAACTACGGCCACATCACCATCCCGCGCCACCTGCGTGACATCGTGATTACCGAATACGGTATCGCCGAATTGCGCTCAAAATCCGACGCCGACGTCATCAAAGCTTTACTCAATATTACCGACTCACGCTTTCAGGAAGCATTGCTGGCCGAAGCTAAAGCCAATGGCAAAATTGAGGCCAGCTATGTCATCCCCGAAACACGTCGACATAACTTTCCTGCCGCACTAGAGCAAAAGCTTAGCTCGCACCGCCAAGCTAAACGCTTCCCCGCATTCCCTTTAGGCAGCGATTTAACCGACGACGAAATACGTTTAGGTGCTGCACTCAAAGCCATGAGGAAGCGCGTATCGAGCACACCAAAATGGCGCCTGCTACTCGGGTTGCTGAGCTTTAATTCTAGCCGCATCGACTCTAATTTGAAGCCGCTACTCGAGCGCATGGACTTAGTTAAGCCAGAAAGCATGGAAGATAAAGTAGCGCAAATGTTACTGGTCGAGGCATTAACAGACTAAGACTATCGAGTCAGTGCCGTGATATTGGCATAACGTAGTAAGCGCTGTAACACAGGCCCTACAAAGATTTGCAATTGTAGGAGATATGCAAAGGCGGCATAAATATATACAGCTTGTCACATATAATCTGCCATCTATCGCTAAGTGACGAGCACTGGACATGCATCACCGTAGCCATGCCCAAAAGGAACAGGGCGCAGCACTAATCATGACTGCTGGCTTTATGCTGCTGGCTGTTTTGTGCCTATCGCTGGTAGTAGACACGGGCCGACTTTATGTCGAAAAGCGTAACCTACAACGCATTGCTGATGTCGCCGCACTAGAGGTGGCCTCGCGCCGCGGCTGCGCAAGTGGCAATGCGCAGGCTTACGCCGTCACTGCTGCAACTCGTAACAACTTCAACATCGATGATAAACAAACGATCATTGCAAGCTGCGGCAGCATTAGCGTAGCTGAAAATAGCATACGAGTATTCAATCCCGATGGCAGTACCGGCAGTACCGATGGCGTACAAATTACCGCCAGCAAAAAAGTGCCTGCTAGCCTAATTGTCGGTGGCATATTCGGCAACATTATCAATCTCAGTGCTAGTGCAACCGCAATTAACTCTGCACCGACTGTAGCTTTTCGTATCGGCTCTAAACTACTAACTACCAACCCTTCTGCACCCATAATGTCTTTGCTGAAGTTAGTTGGAGTGAACTTAGACAATACAGTTGTCGCATCTTACGGCGGTCTAGCTGACGTTAAAATCACACCTTCTGGCCTATTAAAAGCACTGGGAATTCCAGTGTCTGCTGATATTTCAGTAGGTGATTTAAACGAGCTACTTGCTGTAAATAAGCTAGGGGTCGGCCCCATACTCAATGCTATCGTCACAGTGGCCGGGCAAGATGGACTATTAGGCGCTAACGTCGAGTTACTGAGTGCACTCGAGGCACAGCTAGGTCTAAGCGACTTAAAAGTGCAATTAGGCACAGACCCAACGATCAACGACACCACGGGGCTCTTCGCACTCATTGAAACCGCTGGCGTGTCAGGTAAATCAGCTCTAGATGTCAGTGTAGATGCTCTTAGTCTTCTCACCGCCACCGTCGGTGTGGCAACAAAGTCCAATGGCGTAAATATTAGCCTCGGCGGCAACGATATTTTAACTGGCCTAGATGTTGGCGTGCGAGTGATTGAGCCGCAAAGCATAGGAATTGGTAGCGTAGGCACAAAAGCGAATAATGCTCAGGTGCGTATTCATGTCGATGTAGACACTAATAAAGGCCTCACTGGCATTTTGCAGCTACTGGGCACGACGATTAAGCTACCAATAACCATTGACACGATTCAGGCTGTAGCCACTGTTGATGAGATCAATTGCGATACATCACCTCGCACAGCCGTCATTCGTGTGGATAGCGCAGTTGCCAATGCCTGCATTGGCAAAATACCGTCTTCATCATTATGGTCCACCAAAGAGGTATGTGCGACCGCACTACAAAATGAAACTTTTGTACGTTTACTCGGCATTAACTTGGTTGGAGGGAAAGTAGAGCTGCCTGTGCTGCCATCGGACCCGGAATACATAACACTAGAGGTTGGGCAAACTAAAACTACCGGCATCAATAATTTAAAAATTGGCAGTTTAGTATCTGACCTTATTTCCGAAGTACTCGACTTACTCGGTAATAGTGACTTTGCATCAGAGCCACTGACTAACGCGCAAGCGACTCAAATTGCCGATACCTACTTAGCGCTACCGGAGCTGCAACCAACAGGTGGTGGTGGTAATTTCAACTCCAGCGACCTTAATAGACTTCAGGATCGACTAAGCAATGATGGTGTGAACTGGGATAGGCCTGCATTCATCTTCACCGGCAACATGCTCTCGCAATGGCGTAACAGTGTTAACACTGGCTGCTACGAAGGATTTTTTCGCTACAGTCCGGCATGCACGAGAACGAAGCTAATTTCTTCGCTACAAACCGATGCCAAGCCCGGCTTTCTGGAAGCATTTCTCGGCGGCCTTTTAGGCGGAGTTGTAAAGCCACTAGTTGGTGCGGTTCTCTATCCGGTTATTGAGCTACTTAAAGTGATTTTAAACGGCGTTGGCAACCTAGTCTCGAACTTGTTAAGCGGCCTAGTTGGCCTTGATCTCGGCCGCAGCGATGTTTCGCTCGACTCAATCAGCTGCGGCAGCCCTGAGCTGGTGATCTAAGACTTAAGGCTAATGCCTTAATTTTCTAATCTGGCTAGTCTCGGGCATACCTAGGCTAGTCGGAAAAAACCATGTCATTAACGCAAGCACTGCACCGCACGCTACAACAACGCCCAGATGCTATTGCCACCATTTATCGCGACCGTCGCCAGAGCTATCGCATATTTGGCGATCGCGTGGCGCGCTTAGCGGGCGCACTGCAAGGGCTTGGCATGAGCGTTGGCGAACCGGTGGCCTTGCTCAGCCTCAACTCCGATCGCTATCTCGAATACTTCATGGCCGTGCCTTGGGGTGGTGGCGTAATCAATCCCGTCAATACGCGCTGGAGCGCCAACGAAGTCGCCTTCTCGCTCGATGATTGCAACACCGCCATCTTATTGGTCGATGACCAATTCACCGGCATGGTGCCTGAGCTTCGCCAACGCGCGAACAGCCTGAAAGTCGTGATTTACACCGGCGAACACGAAACGCCAGAAGGCATGCTTGGCTATGAAGATCTAATCGCTAACACCGAACCCGTAGCCGATACTTATCGCCACGGCAACGATCTCGCCGGCATCTTCTATACCGGCGGCACCACTGGCTTCCCCAAGGGCGTGATGCTTTCGCACATCAACCTAAGCTCAGTTGCGTTGGCGCTAGCTGCCAGCGGCATCGCCAAGCCAGGTTGCATTGGCCTACACGCCGCTCCGATGTTCCATCTGGCCGATTTTGCTCTACTCAATGCCATGCTCACCCATGGCAGCACCCATGTCATGCTGCCCAGCTTTGAACCACTCGCTGTACTAAGAACCCTGCAAGATGAATCTGTAACGGAAACCATTTTGGTGCCGACCATGATTCAGATGCTGGTCGATCATCCACAGGCTGGCGACTTTGATTTAAGTCATCTGCAAATACTGCTTTACGGCGCCTCGCCAATTAGCGAGTCCTTGCTGAAGCGCGCGATGGCTTTGCTGCCTAATGCCGGGCTGCTGCAAGCCTATGGCATGACTGAGCTGGCGCCATTGGCAACGCTATTACTGCCGCAAGATCATCTTGTCGAGAGCAAAATGCGCTCTGCTGGGCGGGCAGGCCTGTGTGCCGACGTGCGTATTGTCGATGAAAACGACCAAGAACTGCCGCGCGGGCAGGTTGGCGAGGTAGTAGTGCGCGGCCCTCACGTCATGCTCGGCTATTGGAATCGACCCGAAGCCACCGCCGAAGCGCTAAAAAACGGCTGGATGCATACTGGCGATGGCGCTTATATGGACGACGATGGCTATGTTTTCGTCGTAGATCGCATAAAAGATATGATTGTTACTGGCGGCGAAAATGTCTATTCGGCGGAAGTCGAAAACGCCATCGCGCAACACGCCGCCGTGGCTAATTGCGCCGTTATTGGCGTGCCATCTGAGACCTGGGGCGAGACCGTACATGCGGTAGTTGTGCTGAAAGCTGGCGCGGCGCTGACTACTGAAGCGCTCAGCGCGCATTGCGCCGAACGAATTGCCAAATATAAATGCCCGCGCAGCCTGTCGTTTATCGAAGCGCTGCCACTCTCTGGTGCCGGCAAAGTGCTTAAGCGCGACCTGAGAAAGCCATTTTGGGATAATCATCAGCGCGGCGTGGGTTAAGCAATCGCCCATACCGAGCTAGGTTTATTTATTAGCAGGGCTCATTGCTGCCAGTAACTATCGAAGCGCATATTGATCCAGATCAATAAAAACTAAAGCGACTTGCGTGAAACTACCTTGACCATTTTGGTTAAGACTTGGAGAACTGCGCATGTCCACCACCAAACGACTTTGGCTTGGGCTGGCACTGCTATTAGCAAGCACGTTTAGTGTGCTTTTGCTCATGGGCAACGAGATTTATCGCGTCGCGCCGCCATTGCCTGATCGCGTCGTCTCGACATCTGGCGAAACCATTTACACTCTTGATGATTTAGAGACTGGCCGGCAAGTCTGGCAAAGCATCGGTGGCATGCAGGTCGGTTCGATCTGGGGCCATGGCGCACTCATTGCGCCAGATTGGAGCGCCGACTGGCTGCATCGCGAGGCCGAAGGTCTGCTAACGCTTTGGTCGCAGCAAACCTATGCCATGGACTACGCCATGCTCCCACTCGCTCAGCAGCTCGCTCTGCAAGCGCGAGTCCAAGAAGAACTACGACCCAACCGCTACGACGCTGCCAGCAAAACGCTGACCGTTTCGGATGATCGCGCAACGGTTATTAAAGGCCTGATTACGCACTACGAAAGCCTATTTAGCGATGATCCTGCGACGGCCGCACTGCGCGAAACCTATGCCATGAAAGATGGCAGCGTCGATACTCAAGAGCATCGCCGCCAACTCAGCGGATTCTTCTTTTGGACCTCATGGGCAGCGGTGACTCAGCGCCCAGATAGCAAATCCAGCTTCACTAATAACTGGCCATACGAGCCGCTAGTGGGCAACACGCCAACGCCGGGCACACTGATTTGGTCATTGTTTAGCGTGCTATTCATGATCGCCGGCATTGCCTTATTGGCCTGGCATTACGCCGTTTATGCCAGTCAAGAAAAGCCGCTGACACCGCCAACCAAAGACCCCTTGCTGAACATCGTCATCACGCCATCCATGCGTGCGACAGCGAAGTACTTTTGGTTAGTCGTTGTGCTATTTATCGTGCAGATTTTGCTCGGTGCAATTACCGCGCATTTCCAAGTCGAGAAGGATTTTTACGGCTTAGATATCTCGCAATACCTGCCGTATTCGCTGACTCGAAGCTGGCACACCCAGCTCGCTATTTTATGGATTGCCACGGCATGGCTGGCTACAGGCCTCTACATTGCGCCTGCCGTATCTGGCCATGAACCGAAATACCAACGCTTTGGCGTTAACTTCCTTTTTGTCTGCTTGCTGATCATTGTTGTCGGCGCATTTACTGGCCAATGGTTTGCCGTCATGCAGAAAATGGGCCTGAAATATAACTTCTGGTTCGGCCATCAAGGCTGGGAATACACTGATATTGGCCGCTTCTGGCAGGCGTTTTTGTTTGTCGGACTAATGCTCTGGTTAGTCTTAGTCGGGCGCTCACTCTGGCCCGCCATGCGCCGCAAAGACGACATGGCCTCCATCGTTGGCCTACTGTTTTTATCCACCGTATCCATCGGCCTGTTTTATGGCGCCGGCCTGATGTGGGGGGAGAAAACCCATATCGTCATGGTCGAATATTGGCGCTGGTGGGTGGTGCACCTTTGGGTAGAGGGCTTCTTTGAAGTCTTTGCAGTAGCGGTGATCAGCTTCTTATTCGTCCGCTTAGGCTTGGTGCGAGCAAAAAGCGCCACCATTAATGTGCTCTTCGCCACCATCGTGTTTATGGCCGGCGGCGTGCTCGGCACCTTCCATCATCTGTACTGGAGCGGCACGCCAACCGCCGTGCTTGCGCTTGGCGCCTCATTCTCGGCGCTGGAAGTGGTGCCACTCGCGCTCATCGGCATAGAAGCTTATGGCACCTATAGAAATGGCCGCGCCACGCCGTGGATGGCGAGCTATCGCTGGCCGATTTTGTTTTTCCTCGCGGTATCGTTCTGGAACTTAGTCGGCGCCGGCCTCTTTGGCTTCCTCATCAACACGCCCATCGCGCTCTACTATATGCAGGGCCTAAACCTCACCGCACTGCATGGCCACACCGCGCTGTTTGGCGTGTATGGCATGCTCGGCATCGGCCTAATGATGTTCTGCCTACGCGGCATGAAGCCCGATGCGGTTTGGTCCGACAACACCCTGCGTGGCGCGTTCTGGTCGCTCAATATCGGCCTCGCCTTGATGGGCTTATTAACCCTGCTGCCACTGGGCCTAATGCAACTCAACGCCGTGCTTGAAAATGGTTATTGGTTCGCACGCTCTGCCGAGTTTATGGACCAACCATTGGTGCATTTATTGGTCTGGATGCGCATGCCCGGTGACATTATATTTGCTGCTGGTGGCCTGCTGATTTGCTGGTTTGTCTTCAGCTTATGGTTGCCCAAACGCAGCAAATAATAGGGGCTGAGCAAGCTCGTGTTTGAGTTTTACTTAGACACGAGCTTGCTCATATCTGCTTTATCATCGCGCGCTGGGATCTTTGGCATACTAGGCCGCACAGCTATGGAGCGGCCCGGCAATGCTAACGAAATTGGATCAGTGGTATTTTTCGGCAGAAACAAATCCAGTTGTTAAGAGGCGATATTTAGTTTTTATGCTGATTGCGTTCATCGCAGTGATGGCATCTTTTTCGCCATTATTCGTTGGCAATCGAATTGGGGCGGCCGTTTATGTATCAACTTTTATTTTTGATCTTTATTTGCAACTAAGGCTCCCACTCCGCTGTAAGTTCCCGATGTCTTTTTTGGTGGGAGCAGCTGCTTTGATTGCTGCCGGCTTAATAATGCTTGCTGGCGATTAAGCTAGAGGCTGAAATCAATTAGTTGCTACATCTACACTCCGGCTAGTGAAATACCCAATTTCTCAAGGATTTTATAGTAGCCAAAAATCACGCCGAGATAGAAAACGATAAGCACTAGCTCATGCTTAAAGTGATGGCGTAAATAAAATGCGCGATTTTTATGATGAAACACATCCATTAGCTCATCACCAAAACGAATCGACAAAAATGTACCTATGCCCGACAGGATAATTACACTCCAATACGGGTATGGATTTATGAGAATAACTCTCATAAGTCGGGTGATAAACGTAGTGTCATAAAACTGGGGGTAGTGCAGCATTGCCACTGCATTAATACCTATAGCAATCCCCCACACCACCAGCTCTGAGAAAACCATCCGAATACCAAATAGTACTCGCAGCGGGAAATCTAGCAAAAAGCCTGCATCCGCAACTGGAGTGCAGAGCACGAAGAAGCTCCATGTAATCAGTGAGGCAACACCGCCTGTTAGCAGGCCATACTCATAAGACAAATAGCCGAAGTACGTCACTAGAACCACGCACAGCACCACAAATTTGATCAGCACTTGATGCTTTGGTTGATTCATTTTTAGCCTCTACAGCTGAGCTGTATCAAAAACTTGGAATTACCAATTGAGTATACTCATACGCTACTAGCTCAATTCTTGATTCGGACCTTTTAGTGCCCACAGCCCATATTTTTTGCAGCGTTATCGACAACTTTGGCGATCTTGGCGTGTGCTGGCGTTTGGCGCGGCAACTCAGCGCTGAGCATGGCGCGCAGGTCGTACTTCTAGTGGATGAC
This sequence comes from Paraperlucidibaca sp., assembly GCF_982810325.1. NCBI lineage: Bacteria > Pseudomonadati > Pseudomonadota > Gammaproteobacteria > Moraxellales > Moraxellaceae > Paraperlucidibaca > Paraperlucidibaca sp. The sequence continues at coordinate 13,470 of NZ_CEYEMI010000025.1, read as the reverse complement.
TTAGCGGCTTTTCAACAGCTAGATTCACGCATCGATCCCGAGCTCGCTGTGCAGCCGCTAGACGAGCTCACATTGATGCGCTGGAATAGCCACGAAGCCTTAGCGCTAATGCCGGCAGAGTTGGTCATTGAAGGTTTTGCCTGCACGCTCCCCGACAACTATCGCACGCAGCTCACGGCAAAAAACATCTGGATAAACCTCGATTATCTTAGCGCAGAATCTTGGATCGAAGACTGCCATGGCCTGAGTTCGCCACAACCTAACGGCGCTAGCACCACCTTTTGGTTTCCCGGCTTCACACCTCGCAGCGGAGGCATACTGTACGAAACGGATCTTTTGCAGCGACTCGATGATCCTGCGCAAGCCTTCAACTTTTGGCAGCGAATTGGCCTAGCTCAGCCCACAACAGATACGCCTCGATTATCATTATTTTGCTACGAAACCGGTTCAGTTAGCGCCTTGCTGGAAGCCCTGCACGAGAGCAAAACGGAGCTGATGATTTGTGCTGGCAAAGCGCTCAGCGCCATCAATAAATTACTGCCAGAGCCGCTAACTATTGGCAGCTGCGTGCAACACGGCGCCAGTACGCTTTACGCCTTGCCCATGCTCGCGCACACAGACTATGACCAACTACTAGTGGCCTGCGACCTCAATATCATTCGCGGAGAAGACTCATTTATTCGAGCGCAATGGGCAGCTAAGCCGCTGCTTTGGCATATTTATCCGCAAGATGAGCTGGCACACGAAACTAAATTGGCGGCGTGGCTAGAGCGTATTGAAGCTATGAGCGCTGCCGAAAGCCCAGAAGCTTCAACGCCCAATCACACAGCACAAAGCGCCTGGCTCAGCGCGCAATGGGCCTGGGTGCGCAACGAGCTCAACTCGGAACATATCCACGAGCTTTTGGCCGAACTCAAGCCATTGCGCGAAATGATGCAATGTTGGCGAAAGCACTTGATGCAGCAGCCCGATCTCGCCACACAACTGATGCGTTTTTACGCAAATAAGGTAGAATCTCCGCCCGAGAAACCCCACCCGGATAAGCCTTTATGAAAACAGCGATGGAATTCCGCGCCGGCAATGTGATCAACATTAGCGGCCAACCAATGATCGTTTTGAAATCTGAATACAACAAGTCGGGTCGTAGCTCGGCTGTAGTCAAAATGAAAATGAAAAACCTGCTCACCGGCCAAGGCCAAGAGTCAGTCTACAAAGCCGATGACAAATTTGACCAAGTCATTCTCGAGCAGAAAAATGCCACGTACTCCTACTTTGCCGACCCCATGTATATTTTCATGGACGAAGAGTTCAACCAGTACGAAGTTGAAAAAGACAACTTGGGCGACGTGATGAACTTCATCGAAGACGGCATGGATGACATCTGCAAGGTAGTTTTCTACAACGAGAAAGCTATTTCGGTCGAGCTGCCTACCACTATCGTGCGTGAAGTTGCTTACACCGAACCATCTGCCCGTGGCGATACCTCAGGCAAAGTGATGAAAACCGCAAAGCTCAACAACGGCTTTGAACTGCAAGTGGCCTCATTCATCGAGACCGGCGAGAAAATCGAAATCGATACTCGCGATGCATCGTTCAAGTCCCGCGCCAAAGGCTAAGCCTCTGTGAAGCCTCTGGCATACCTAACCGGGTGTGCCAGGGCGTATCACCGCTTTTAGCAGCCTATAGCCAACCGGCCCAGCGCGACTAATCAGCAGCGCCATCAAGATCAAACTACAACCTACTAATTGCCACGCGGTCATGGTTTCGCCTAGCCACGCCATCGCTAACAGCGCTGTCCATACTGGTTCGATGACCATAATCACCACGCCATGGCTGTGATTCGACAAGCTCTGCGCATAGGTTTGCACCAAGAAGCGCATCGCTGAACCAATCACAGCGCTTGCTAACACCCAGCCCAGCATTGCGCCTGATCGCGCCTCCCACGTCGGTAGCCAAGGCTCTAGCATCGCCGAGAATACACAGGTCACAACCCCGACCGTGGTCAGCACGATCGCTGTTAGCGCTAGCGGTGGCACTCGTTCTTTATGCTTAGCTTTGTCGGTCTGCGCTTGGCTATTAGATGCACGCGTATTGAGAATAAAAAACAGCGCGAAGATAACGGCTGCAACGATGAACCATACTTGGCCCTGCGCAACACTAAGCTCATGCTGTAAGAACAATAACGCCAAGCCGGCACAGGCTATCGGCAGCGAAATCCAAGTGCTACGCGGCGCTGCTTCGTCAAAAATAAGCCAGGCCATGACCGGTACTAAGACCACGCCAAGACTGGTCAGAAACGCACCTTCGCCGACATGCACGCCAGATTGCAGACCCATGATCCAACAACTCATGCCAATGGCGAACACCAGCCCCACGCGCGCGCCACGCAGCCATTGCTGAGCCTGCAGATGGCGTAGCTCATGCCACCCAAATGCCGCTAGCAGCAAACCAGCTATGAGAAAGCGGCAGGCCATAAAGAGCAGTGGTGGCATCAGGGCGATGGCTTCGACCGAAAACATCCAGCTCACTGCCGCCAATAAAGTGGTGATAAGCAACAATCCATCGGCTTTTACTTGTGCAGATAGCGCCATAGTCGCGTTCCTTAGGTGAAATGCGTTTTAATGCGCGTCATCTTAGCGCATCTGCATAGGCAACCCCATGACACAACCTCGCGCAAACTCCGCTGGCCGCGTGCTATTTGCCAGCTTAATTGGCACTACCATCGAGTTTTTCGACTTTTATATATACGCCACAGCGGCGGTGCTGGTTTTCCCTGCGCTATTTTTTCCCAATGCCGATCCCACCACGGCCATGCTGCAATCGCTGGCGACCTTCGCCGTGGCATTTTTTGCACGACCACTAGGCTCGGCGGTATTTGGCCATTTTGGCGATAGAGTCGGTCGCAAAGCTACGCTAGTGGCAGCCTTGCTCACTATGGGTTTATCGACGGTAGCTATCGGCTTTTTGCCAACTTATGCGCAAATTGGTGTGCTGGCTCCAGCTTTGCTCGCGCTCTGCCGTTTCGGTCAAGGCTTAGGTTTAGGCGGTGAGTGGGGAGGTGCAGTATTGCTCGCCACTGAAAACGCACCGCCTGGAAAACGCGCTTGGTTTGGCATGTTTCCACAACTTGGCGCGCCCTTAGGCTTCCTACTCTCCAGCGGCACCTTCCTCGCGCTCACGCATTTTTTAAGTAACGAAGATTTCACCACTTGGGGCTGGCGCATCCCCTTCATCGCTAGCAGCTTATTAGTGTTTATCGGCCTTTATGTGCGTTTACGTATTACTGAAACACCGTCTTTTGCAAAAGCTATCGAGCGTAATGAGCGCGTTGAAGTACCTATGTTTACGCTATTTCGCGAACATAGCCGCACGCTCGTACTCGGCACCGTTATCGCACTCACCGTGTTTGTCGTGTTCTATCTGATGACCGTGTTCGCACTGAGCTGGGGCACATCGAGCCTAGGCTATTCCCGCGAGACATTCCTCCAGCTGCAAATGATCAGCATGGTGTTTTTTGCGCTCACCATCCCACTCTCCGCTGTGCTCGCCGATCGCTATGGCCGCCGCATAACATTGATGGTCGTAGCCGCTTTAACGATGATCTTCGGCCTCGCTTTCGAGCCACTATTTGTCGCTAACGACCCGATGGCCTGCTTATTATTCTTGATCCTTGGCTTGAGCATCATGGGCTTGGGCTACGGACCATTGGGCACGATGCTGTCGGAGTTATTTCCCACCAGCGTGCGCTACACCGGCGCTTCGCTGACATTCAACTTAGCGGGGATATTCGGTGCGTCATTAGCGCCATATGCAGCAACTTGGCTCGCCACTGAGTTTGGCATCGCAGCGGTTGGCGGCTATATGGCGGTAGCGGCAGGGCTGTCATTATTTGCATTGAGCAAGACACCAGAAACTCAATATCGCGAAGATTAACAATCGTTGAATCATAAAAAACGGCGCCTGATTTGGCGCCGTTTTTGTTTGGTCTGGGCGAGCGGGCTAAAACCGCTTAGCTCACCGAGCTACGAATCAAGTGATCAAATGCCGACAAGGCAGCCTTCGAACCTTCACCCATAGCAATGATGATTTGCTTATACGGCGATGTCGTCACGTCGCCTGCGGCAAACACGCCCGGCACCGAAGTCTGGCCTTTCACATCGACTTCAATCTCACCACGCGAGCTTAATGCCACACTGCCTTTTAGCCAATCGGTGTTAGGTAGCAGGCCTATTTGCACAAAGACGCCATCGATCGTGAGCTCATGCGCGCTGTCATCGATACGACTTTTGTAAGTCAGGCCAGTCATCTTCTCGCCATTGCCCAAAACTTCAGTGGTCAAGGCGGAGGTGATGATGGTGACATTGCTCATGCTGCGCAGTTTTTTCTGCAGCACAGCATCTGCTCGTAATTCGCTGTCGAACTCGATCAGCGTTACGTGCACGACGATACCAGCAAGGTCGATTGCCGCTTCTACGCCCGAGTTACCTCCGCCAATGACCGCAACTTTTTTGCCTTTAAACAACGGGCCATCGCAGTGTGGGCAATAAGCCACGCCACGGCCGCGATACTCTTGCTCGCCGGGCACATTGATTTCGCGCCAGCGCGCGCCGGTGGCCAATATCACAGTTTTCGATTTCAGCACCGCGCCATTGGCCAGTGTAACTTCAACCATATCGCCACGGCTTAAAGCTGTAGCGCGCTGGGCATTCATCACATCCACATCGTAGTCACTGACGTGTTGCTCTAGCGCTGCAACGAGTTTCGGGCCCTCGGTGCGACTGACCGAAATAAAGTTCTCAATGCCCATGGTGTCGAGCACTTGACCACCGAAGCGCTCAGCCACTACACCGGTGCTTACACCCTTGCGTGCGGCATAAATCGCTGCCGCGGCGCCGGCAGGGCCGCCACCAACAATCAACACATCGTATGGTGCTTTCGCATTGAGCTTTTCGGCATCGCGCGCACTGGAGTTGGTATCGACCTTGGCTAGAATTTCTTCCAAAGTCATGCGGCCTTGGCCAAAAGCCTCGCCGTTGAGATGCACGCTAGGCACCGACATGATTTGCTTGCGCTCAACTTCGTCTTGAAACAGCGCGCCATCAACCATGGTGTGCGAAATGCCGGGATTGACCACCGACATCAGGTTCAATGCCTGCACCACATCTGGGCAGTTGTGGCAGCTCAGCGAGATAAAGGTCTCGAAGTGCAAGCCAGCAGGTAATTCACGAATTTGCGCCAACACGTCATCGCTGACTTTCGGCGCATAACCACTAACCTGCAACAAGGCCAGAACCAACGATGTGAACTCATGGCCCAAAGGAATGCCGGCAAATCGCACGCCAGATTCACCACCCTGCAAATTTACCGCAAACGATGGTCGACGCTCATCGCCGCCATCATCGCGCACAGAAATATGCGGGCTTAGCGCGGCGATATCGTGCAGCAATGCCAGCAAGTCTTTTGACTCGCTACGCTCATCAAGGCTAGCAATCAGCTCAATGGGGCTAACAAGGCGCTGCAAATATCCAGCTAATTGGGCTTTCAGTTCTTCATCTAACATGATGGGTCTGCCTGGTTACAGATGTTTGCGAGAACTCCGGGGCTTGTGGCCCCGAAGCTTGTGTTGCGGTACTACGAGTCGGCTTAGATTTTGCCGACTAGGTCTAGCGAAGGCTTCAATGTTGCAGCGCCTTCTTTCCATTTTGCTGGGCAAACTTCGCCTGGGTGTGAAGCAACGTATTGTGCGGCTTTAACTTTGCGCAGCAGTTCGCTGGCATCACGGCCGATGCCATTATCGTGCACTTCGAATAGCTTGATTTCGCCTTCTGGGTTGATCACGAATGTGCCACGGTTAGCCATGCCATCTTCTTCGATCATGACGTGGAAGTTGCGGCTGATGCGGCCTGTTGGGTCACCAACTAATGGGTACTGCACTTTTTTGATGGTGTCGGATGTGTCGTGCCATGCTTTGTGCGTGAAATGCGTGTCGGTCGATACGCCGTAAATTTCTACGCCCATTTTTTGGAATTCGGCATAGTTGTCAGCCAAATCGCCCAGTTCAGTTGGGCAAACGAAGGTGAAGTCGGCTGGATAGAAAAAGACGACGGACCATTTGCCAGTTAAGTTGGCTTCGGTCACTGGAACGAAGTCGCCATTATGGTAAGCAGTTGCGCTGAATGGCAGTACTTTGGTGTTGATCAGGTTAGTCATTTATAAGCTCCTTGGTCTTACTCGGCCAGTTCGTATTGGACCAATAACAGCGGTCAATCGAGTCGGCCATTGGGTTCAGGTCATTCCTGCACGAGTATGATAGCCAAGGTCGGCCATAAAGTTAAATTGATTGTCTGATGTATTTTGATAGTTTTTGACTATGTCCGGATGAGAGAAGTGCCTACACACTGCCTATTATTGAAACGCTAGAAAACAAAAAGCCCCAACCGAGGTTGAGGCTTTTTGTAGGGTATAAATGGTGGCCGGAGGCGGAATCGAACCGCCGACACGCGGATTTTCAATCCGCTGCTCTACCAACTGAGCTATCCGGCCCACGCGAGGGGCGTATTAAAGCCGCGACGGAGGCTAGCGTCAAGCCTATCGCGAGCTTGGCGTCCAGTTTTTTGTCGTTGCGGGTGCAACTATTGGCTTATCTGCTGCTTTTTTGCTCGACAAGCGCTTCGGCAAGCGCGATGACGCGCTACGCAGCCACAACTCAAGGCTGACCAAGCGTGCAACTATCCACACCCAAACCACAGCAATAAATACTGCTAACACCAAGCTCAACTCTATCGATGTCTTGCCCCAACTAATCAAGACATAGCCCGGGTCTTTGCTAAAGGCCGCAAAACCTAGCGCTAGTAAAATCGTCATTAAGCACAGCCAAGAAAGAGCACGCATAATTAACGCTCCCCGCCCAGAGTCGGTAATGCACTCAAAGCCGCACGGCTAACTAAGGCTGGCGCATCGAGCATCACCGGCTGGGCTTGTAAATCTGCAAGCTCATCCAGCAAGGGCTCGGTTTGCTTAGCGGACAGCGCAGCTAGGCGCGACTGAATGCGATGGCTAGCCGACTCTAGGGCGGCGCGATACAGCACACTGTCGCCACGCAGCAGGGCCACCTGAGCTTGCAGAATTTGCGCATCGAGTTGGCCACGTAACAAGCTCAAGCGCGTGTCATCGAGCATGGGTTCGAGCGCTACATCATGGCGACGCACAACAATAAGCTCACGGAACTTATCTAAGCCCTGCTGCCAAAGACTCTCAGCACCTGCGCTTTTCTTATTTGCGACCTGTGCCTGCGCTTTCACCGCCTCGTGCTTGCTAACCGTGAGCTTCTCAACGGCCGCTTGCAGAGCAGACAAACGTAAATACACCGCGCTAGCATCAACCGGTTCAATAGCCGACAACGTACTGATGTCTTGCTGCAAAGCACGATGCAGCGGCTCAAGATTTTCGATGCGCTGCTCATTTAGCAAGGCATCGGCGGCGGCCAAAGCTCGGCGTGCTCCTAGCGCATCTTGGCGTAGCACTAAGGCTTGTTCGGCCACCGTCACCGCAGCATCAATACGGTCAATCAGCCAGCGTTGGCGCAAAGCCGGGCCATCGGCCAGTAAGCTTTGGATGGCAACTTGCTGCTGCTTCAGCTGTGCGTCGCGCAAAGACTCACGCAGGCTCATGGCTTCAAGCTCGCCACTGACACGTGTTAATGCAGTATCGGCGACGCGTAAGCTACTGCGCGCACGCTTATGCTCCTGCTCGCTATGCCACGCCATGATGCCGGAAGCGATGGTCAGCAGCATGAGAAATAACAGCACAATTTTAAAGCCCAGGCTTAAGGGTCGCTTGATCGCAACCGATGTCACCAGTGGTTGACGGCTTGTGGGTGCTGCCATGACGAAATCCTTGTAGTTCTACTAAATATTATTGTGGGAGCTGAGCTAATGCCGCCAGCCAATGCTTTGGCTGTGCGCCATCAGCACAGGTCACCCGTGTTGCACCCGCAGCGCGCACGGTCTCAGCTAAGCGCGAGCTCACGGTAATCAGCCACGGCGCAATGGCTTCAGCGCCAGCAATCTGCTGCCAATGCCGCCAAATCATTGCGCTACTGAGCAGCACAACATCCGGCCGAGGATAGCAGGCTGCCCATTCAGCGCGCGCCGTGTTGGGCAAAAATCGTTTATACAGCGCCAGAGTTTCGACCTCAGCACCACGTTCGAGCAAAGTGCTGCGCAAAAGCTCGCGGCCATCCTCACCACGGCAAATCAGCCAATGCTGACCCGCCACTGCCTGCAATATCGGCAGCGCCAACATGCCTTCGCTATCTTCCTGCGCCGCGATGTGTACGCGCAAGCCCTCAGCCTCAAGCACCGCCGCCGTTGCCACTCCGACCGCCACGCAGGGCAAAGGGTCAGGCCATTGAGGCCAGTAATCGCTCACCGCCGCCACGCCATAACGCGCGGCATTGGCGCTAACAAAAACCACGCCATCATAACGATCAAGCGCGAGAATCTGCGTACGCGCTACGGCATCAAGCGCTAATGGCTCGACCGCCAGCAAAGGCAGCTCCAACACGTCATGGCCGGCGTCTCGCAAAGCCTCACTGAGCGGCTGAGCTTGGCGCGATGGGCGAGGATTGAGCACCCGCATTAGCGCGTACTCGAACGCCCATAAACCTCGTCGAGAATCTCACCAGCACCTTGCGCCAAGAGCTTTTCGGCCAACTCAATGCCCAAGGCTTCGGCTTGGCTTTGCGAGCCCATCACGTAGTCGATAATCATGCGCTGACCATCAACACTGCCTACTCGGCCCTCGATGGATATTTGATCGCCCGAAAGCGTGGCATAGCCGGCGATTGGCACTTGGCAGCCGCCTTCTAGGCGCGTATTCATTGCGCGCTCAGCTGTCACGCGAATGGCCGTGGCCAGGTCATGTAAAGGTGCCAATAAAGATCGCGTATAAGCATCATGCGTGCGGCACTCAATGCCAACAGCACCTTGGCCAACAGCTGGCAACATCAGCTCCGGGTCTAGGCTGCAACGAATGCGATCGCTCATGTTTAGGCGCAGCAAGCCAGCACAGGCCAGAATGATAGCGTCATACTCACCGGCATCTAACTTGCCCAAACGAGTTTGCACATTGCCGCGTAAATCCTTCACCACCAAGTCAGGTCTGGCACGGCGAATTTGGCACTGGCGACGCAAGCTAGACGTGCCGACAACAGCACCTAAAGGCATGGCTTCGACTGACTCATATTTATTGCTAACAAAGGCATCGAATGGATTTTCGCGCGGGCAAATAACCGATAGCTCCAAACCTTCTGGGAAAGTCATCGGCACATCTTTCATCGAATGCACGGCGATGTCGGCGCGGCCATCGAGCATGGCGGCTTCTAACTCTTTCACGAACAAGCCTTTGCCGCCGATTTTTGCCAATGGAACATCTAAGATTTTGTCACCTTGAGTGACCATGGAGACGAGCTCAACGACTAGGCCGGGATGATGGCGGCGCAATTCATTGGCAACGTAATGGGCTTGCCAGAGGGCAAGCGGGCTTTGGCGAGTGGCGATGCGCAGTGGCTGCGCTGATGTACCTATAGACATGAAAACCTCGGGGCCGAACACTGCGATTGAGTGTAGCAGCCCCAAGGCTTAACTGCGTAAAGCTTGCGGCTTAGACCCGATGCAAGGTCTCGCGCAATTCGGGCAAATGCCGACGACTCACCACTAGGCGCTCATCTAAGCCACGAATACGCACGCGGTATTGCCCTGTCGAAATAACCTCTAGACCTTCTAGAAAGTTCAACGACAACAAAGCATTGCGATGAATACGAATAAAGCGGTCGCCAAATTCTTCTTCAAGCTCTTTTAGCGTTTCATCAATCAACACTTCGCCATGCTCATGGCGCACGGTGACGTATTTGTGATCAGCTAGAAAATAACGCACTTCATCGATAGGAATCAGCTCAATGCCGCGATGGGTACGCGCCGTGATATGGCTGCGATGCGTGGTGCGCTCAGTAATCGTGGGCTGCTGCCGCACGGTGCCAAGCTGCAATTGGCTAACGCGGCAAGCACGAGTCAAGGCTTCACGCAGGCTTTCGCGACTCACTGGCTTTAGTACGTAACCTGAGGCGGTCACCGAGAATGCTTCTAGCGCATGCTCATCGAAAGCAGTGCAGAAAATAATGGCAGGGGGCGATTCACGCTCGGAGAGCTGGCGGGCACAAGTTAGACCATCCATGACCGGCATGCGCATATCCATCAGGACAATATCGGGGCGGTATTCTTCAACAAGAGCAAGCGCTTGCTCACCATGCTCTGCTAAACCTACTAGCTCATAGCCACCGATATCTTCGAGAAGGCGCACTAGGCGTTCGCGGGCTAGACGCTCATCGTCACAAATAATGACACGTGGTTTCATCACCTTAACCTCACTTTTCTTCTTGTTATGACGGCCATTACGGCTCGTTCTTTTTAGGCTAAGCGTCGAGGATAACTCAGCTCTGTGACAAATAAATCCGCTTTAGGCGCAGCCTCAAGTGTTGCTTCGGGGCCAAAACGTGCCTGTAATCGCAGTCGCACATTGCGCATAGACATTTGATTGCCTGGGCGCGCTGGCGACGGCGGCAGCGGATTCGTCAGTCGTATCCTAACCCAATCGGGCGAAATCTGAACAGCTAATGTGATTTTGCAAGGCACTATCGACATTTCTGCACCATGGCGGATGGCATTCTCTAGCAATGGCTGCAGCGTTAATAAGGGAATCCGCACGGCGTTTGCGTCGGCAGCCACCTGCCAATCAATATTTAGTCGATCGCCTAAACGCAGCTCTTCGATATTGGCATAACGCCGGCATAGGGCAATTTCATCAGCGAGACTGACATCGGCGGTATCTTTCAAGCTGGCGCGAAATAGCGCAGCCAAATCCTCTACAACTTGCTCTGCTTTCTCAGGGTCGATACTGATTAAGCTGGCAATAATATTCATCGAATTAAACAAAAAATGCGGCTCAATACGAGCTTGCAAAGCCTCTAGACGAGCCTGCATTGCGGCTTTTTCACGATTTCTGAGCTGCGCCTGCAAAGTCAGGTAACGCATAAATAGGCCAGCAAAAAGGCCGCTAATAAGCAGATGTCGGAAGATCGCCGAATACTCATTGCTGACAAACGAGAGCATGGGCAGGTTCAGGGCATCGAGCAACATAAAGCCAACCAGGCTTAGCCATAGCAGGTTGAACATGATGATAACGACGACCGCCGCCGCAACAGCCAAATGGCGCCAAGCCATCATGCGCTGGCGCCAGCGGCAAATCAGAAAAAAGCTAACGCCCATGACGCTGCTAGTCAGCAGTAGCAGCAAGACATAATCCCAGAATGGAAATGGCCACAGCGATGGTGATTGCGCGAGTAGTAAAAATAGGGAGATGAGCACGCAAATGACGGCGACGCGCAGAGTGAACGTGCGTGAGCAAAAGTCCGGCAACCAGAACTCATTATTGTCGAGCAGATGCTCTTGCGCCGCTTGTTGTTTTTTTAAGATAGGCATGGCTTCAGTGTGCCCGAGGCTGGCCCGCGTTCACAAGCGGCGCAGGGGCTAGGTGATGTATACTTAGCGACTTATTTTTAACCGCACTGCTTTTATTTTAAGCAGGCCCGCCGAAAACATAATGCGCCCATCGCGCCCAAAGGTTTGTTCATGAGCACCCCATCATCATCCATGTGGGGTGGCCGCTTCGCTGAGGCCACCGATCAATTCGTCGCCGAGTTCACTGCTTCGGTGCAGTTCGACAAGCGCATGTATCGCCAAGATATTCGTGGCTCGATCGCCCACGCCACCATGCTCGCTGAAGTTGGCGTCTTAAACGCTGCCGATCGCGACCTTATTGTCGATGGTTTAAAGGCTATTGAAGATGAAATTAGCCGTGGCGAATTCGTCTGGCGCGTTGAGCTTGAAGATGTGCACATGAACATCGAAAGCCGCCTTACCGATCGCATCGGCATCGCAGGCAAACGCTTGCACACTGGCCGTAGCCGTAACGACCAAGTCGCCACCGACATCCGCTTATATTTGCGCGATGAAATTGATGCTATTCGCGGCGAATTAAAGCGCCTGATGACCGGCTTAATCGATCTCGCTGAGCGCGAAGCCGACACTATCATGCCCGGCTTCACGCATTTGCAAACCGCTCAGCCAGTGACGTTTGGCCATCATTTATTGGCGTGGTTTGAAAACCTTAAGCGCGATGACGAGCGCCTAATCGACCTGCGCGTGCGAGTGAATCGCCTGCCTTTGGGCTCAGCAGCATTAGCCGGCACGACCTATCCCATCGATCGCCGCATCACAGCCAAGCTTTTGGGCTTCGATGGTATTTGCGAAAACTCGCTCGATGCCGTTTCCGATCGCGATTTTGCTATCGAGTTTTGCTCGGCCAGCGCCTTGATCATGATGCACCTCTCACGCTTTAGCGAAGAGTTGGTGCTGTGGGCATCGGCGCAGTTCAATTTTGTCGACCTGCCTGATCGCTTCTGCACCGGCTCGAGCATCATGCCGCAAAAGAAAAACCCCGATGTGCCTGAGTTAGTTCGTGGCAAAAGTGGCCGCGTCTTTGGCCATCTCATGGCGCTCTTAACGCTGATGAAAGGCCAGCCTCTGGCTTACAACAAAGACAACCAAGAAGACAAAGAACCGCTATTTGATACCGCCGATACCGTCATGGGCTCATTGCGCGCCTTTGCCGACATGGTGCCAGCGCTGGTGCCGCGCCGTGAAATCATGCGTGAAGCTGCGCGCCGCGGCTTTGCTACCGCTACCGACCTTGCCGACTACCTAGTTAAGCGCGGCTTAGCCTTCCGCGATGCGCACGAAGTGGTTGGTAAAGCCGTTGGTTATGGCGTGTCTAGCGGCAAAGATTTAGCCGAGATGAGCTTAGCTGAGCTGCAAGAGTTTTCTAGCGACATCAGCGATGACGTTTTTGAAGTGCTTACGCTTGAAGGCTCGGTCAATGCCCGCGATCACATCGGCGGTACCGCGCCAAAACAAGTACGCGCCGCCGTTTTACGTGCCCGCGACCGTATCGCTTAACGCCCCCAATTTATTAAGGATTTATTGATGAAAAAATTACTAATCGTTGCTGCTACCTGCTTAAGCCTTGCTGCCTGCGTCACCATGGGCGGTGGCAACGCTGGCGCTAACAATGGCGCGTCTGCGAGCCAAACTCAGTCATTCATCCAAGCTTTGGAAGCTAAGCGCGGTACCGCTCTTGGCGTAGCCGAAAAAGTACAACTGCAAGGCTTGGTTGGCGCTACTAAGACTGGCCTAAATGGCGTGCAAAACAGCTTTCTTAACAACGTTGGCTCGCGCGTCGGTCTAAACGGCCCAGTGCTCGCCGCCTTGTTTCCTTCCATTGGCACGCCGGTAAGCGAAAACGCTGCTGTGGCCAAGGTCGAGCAAGCGCTTGGCTCACGCCTTAGCCAAGCCG
>NZ_CEYEMI010000024.1:0-27972 GCF_982810325.1 Paraperlucidibaca sp. | reverse complement strand
GCGAGATTGGCCAGGCAGATGGCCAGCAAACTGATCTTTTTGCCACGGTCGATGATCCTAAGCGGCTGCGGCTGATGGGTCTAATGGATAGCATTAATAAGCATCAGGGCGCAGGCACACTGCACGTCGCTAGCACGCAATTGAGTGATGCTTGGCATATGCGGGCCAATAATCGCTCACCGCGCTACACCACGTGCTGGAATGAGTTTCCAGTGGCGTATGCTTAGGCGCATATAGATTAAGTGGCTGATCTCAACCATGGAGCTGAGCCATCAGCTTTAAGCTCATTCAGTTAAACTTACCAGAACTCCGATTTTCAACAGGAAACCAATCATGAAACATACGTTTATGGCGATAGCACTGGCGGCGTTGACTGCCAGCACACAGGCGTTTGCCGCCGCAGAGCCACTGAAAGCGCAAGCCCCCGGCTTCTACCGCATGATGCTTGGGCAAACTGAAGTCACAGTGCTAAATGATGGCACCGTCGACTTACCCGTCGATCAGCTATTGCAGCAAGATGCCGCGAAAACGATTGCCGCACTCCAGAAGGTGCATCAGACCGCACCGCTAGAAACCTCGGTAAATGCTTACCTAATAAACACCGGCAAAAAGCTTGTGCTAATTGACGCCGGCGCCGGCAGCTTGTTTGGCCCAACACTAGGCAATGTCAGTAAAAATCTAGCGCTAGCCGGCTACACGCCCGAGCAAGTTGACGAAATTTATATCAGCCATATGCATGCCGACCATGTCGGCGGCCTAAGCAAAGACGGCAAAATGGTCTACCCCAATGCCACCGTGCGAGCCGATGCTACAGAGGCTGCGTATTGGCTTAGCGAGGCTGAAATGGCGAAAGCGCCAGACGATAAAAAAGGCTTTTTTAAGAATGCGATGGCATCACTAAAGCCCTACCAAACGGCGAATCGCTTAAAGACTTTTTCTGGCAAAACCGAGTTAGCAGCGGGCATTGCCGCCGAGCCGAGCGCAGGCCATTCGCCAGGTCATATCAGCTATATGGTGCAAAGCGATGATCAGCGCTTATTGGTGCTCGGCGACATCATTCACGTTGCCGCCGTACAGTTTGATCGACCTGAAGTGACTATCGCTTTTGACTCAGATGCGACTGCGGCTAAAAAGCAGCGTTTGGCGTTATTTAAGCAGGCGACGGAAACTGGCCTACTCGTTGGCGCAACGCATTTGCAATTTCCATCGTTGGGCTACATAAACGCCAACGGTAAAGGCTACCGCTGGGTGCCATTGAACTATCAGCGCATCAAGTAACTCAGCGCATCTGCCCTAGCGGGCCGTTAATGGCTTGCTGGGAGGCAGCATGAATTATCGCGTTGCCGTGCGCTCATTGTGCGAATTTACGGCTAAGACCGGCGATCTAGACCTGCGCTTTACGCCCGCGCCTAGCCCTGAAGAAGGCATGCATGGTCATCGTGTTGTGCAGCATCGACGCCCCAATTATTACGAAGCTGAGATAGACCTTAAAGCGCATTATCCGGGCTTAGAAGTTATTGGCCGCGCCGATGGCTACGACCCAGAACTCAACCGCTTAGAAGAGATCAAAACCCACCGCAGTGATATTGAGCGCATCCCTGACAATCATCGTGCGCTTCATCGCGCACAAGCCTTGATTTACGGCCACATGCTCTGCAGCCAGCGCGGCCTTAAATCATTAGAAGTCGCCGTGGTTTACTACCACGTGATCACCGCGGAAGAGACTACAGAGCCGGAGACGTTTAGCGCGGCGGACTTAGCTTTGTTTTTCAATATGCATTGCGAGCGCTTTTTAGCGTGGGCAGAACAGGAAACCGCGCATCGTGAAGCGCGTAATCAGTCGCTCGATGTACTTGAGTTTCCACATGCCACTTACCGCGATGGCCAGCGCGACTTGGCCAAGGCCGTTTATCGTGCGGTGAAACATGAGCACGCTTTACTGGCACAGGCCACCACCGGCATCGGCAAAACGCTGGCTACTATTTTTCCTCAGCTGAAGGCGATGCCGGCATCGAACATCGATAGGCTATTTTTTCTCACCGCGAAAACACCCGGCCGGCAATTAGCCCTCGGCGCATTTCACACGCTGCGCGAACATCACCCATTGCTGCGCATTCGTGTTTTAGAGTTAGTTGCGCGCGAAAAAGCCTGCATTTATCCAGATCGCGCCTGTCATGGCGAGTCTTGCCCCTTGGCTGAAGGTTTTTATGATCGTTTGCCAGATGCGCGCGCCGAAGCCGTTAAGGCCGCGTGGCTAGACCAAAAGCGAGTTAGCGAGATTGCCCAGGCTAATTCGATTTGCCCCTACTACTTGAGCCAAGCCATCGCGCCTTGGGCCGATGTTTGCGTCGGTGACTACAACTATTATTTCGACATGAGTGCCATGCTCTACGCGCTCACGGTGCTCAACGAATGGCGCATTACGCTACTGGTCGATGAGGCGCATAACCTGATCGAACGCGGGCGCGGCATGTACACGGTATCGCTGAGCCAACACGCGCTGATTAGCGCCTTTGATGCCAGTCCATCTGCACTCAAACGCAGACTCACCGATCTTAATGCGGTTTGGCATCGGCGCTTTCGCGACTTCACTAATGGCTATACAGCACTTGCCGATGTGCCTGATGAGCTGATCAAAGCCCTGCAAGTTGTGGTCAGCCACATCACCGATTGGCTTAGTGACAACCGCCAAATGGCGCCTGAGATTTTACGTTTCTACTTCGATGCGCTGCTGTTTCTTCGGCTCGCTGAGCAGTACGGCGATCACGCGCTATGTGACATCATCATTGATGATCCAAAAGACCCGAGCACGCTCAACACAGTGAGCATTCGCAATATTTTGCCAGCACATTATTTGCGCCCACGATTTGCTACTGCCATCAGCTCTACCTTGTTTTCGGCGACGCTGAGCCCGACTGATTTTTATCGCGATATGTTGGGTATGCCTGACTCCACTAAAGCGATCGATGTCGACTCGCCGTTTTCGTCAGCGCAGCTGCGCGTTCGCATTGCGACGAATATATCCACACGCTATCAAAATCGAGCGCAAAGCTTACCGGCTGTCTGTGAGCTAATAGCCAAGCAATGCGCTGAGCAGCCTGGCAACTATTTGGCCTTTTTTAGCAGCTACGACTATCTGGCCGCCGCCGAGCAGCATCTCGCTAAATGCTACCCCGAGCTGTGTTTACGACCACAACAGCGTGATATGAATGAGGCGAATCGGCAGGCTTTTGTCGACAGCTTTGGCAATGATAGTGAGCAGCTGGGGCTAGTCGTATTAGGCGGCGCTTTTGGTGAGGGCATCGACTTGCCGGGCAAGCGTTTAATTGGCGCGTTTGTCACCACGCTGGGCATGCCCTCGCCTACCGATATTAATAAGATTATCGAAACGCGAATGGAGACGCAGTTTGGCAGCGGCTTCGATTACACCTACCGCTTCCCTGGCCTGCAAAAAGTGGTTCAGGCCGCTGGCCGCGTTATTCGCGACACCAGCGATACCGGCGTTGTCTATCTACTCGATGACCGTTACGCCAGACCTGAAAACCTCAATTTGCTACCTTCGTGGTGGCAAATTGAGGGGGTTTAGCTAAATCATCACAGCGCAGCGATTAAAATCTCGCGGCTTATCTCGGGCGTGATGGCCTTCTGCTCACCGAGTTTGACCATGCCATGCTGAGTAAGTTTAGCGATCAAACCATCAATCGCGGCCTCGCCTAAGTCCACATGCGATAGGCGTGTTGGTACTTGCATGGCAGTGAAAAATTGCTCAGTTAGCTCAATGGCGCGTTGAATGCGCGACTCTTCGTCGCCATCAGTCAGGCCCCATATCCGCTCTGCGTACTGCAGCAGTTTCTCGCGCTTCGCTTCCTTACGAACTTTCATCACGGCAGGCAATACGATCGATAGCGTGCGAGCATGATCAATGCCATAAGCACCGGTTAGCTCGTGCGCAATCATGTGCGTAGACCAGTCTTGCGGTACGCCTGAGCCAATTAAGCCATTTAAAGCCATGGTTGCCGCCCACATAATATTGCCGCGAATAGCCAGGTCATTTTTAGTCTCGACAGCTAATGCTTTCGGGCCTTCTTCAATAAGCGTAAGCAGCAAGCCCTCGGCGAAACGGTCTTGCACTTTGCCGTTCACGCTATACGTGAGGTATTGCTCCATAGTGTGAATAAAGGCATCAACCACACCGTTGCTGATTTGACGATCAGACAAAGACAGCGTTACTGCAGGGTCTAGCACGGCAAATAACGGCCTCACCAATGGGCTGCTAAAAGGCAGCTTATTGCCGTCACGGGTGACCACCGCGCCAATATTCGACTCCGAGCCGGTGGCAGGCAGCGTTAAGACACAGGCAAGCGGTAATGCCTTTGTGATGGGCTGCCCTTTAGCGACAAAATCCCAAGGATCATCGCCCTCAAACACGGCTGCAGCGGCGATAAACTTAGTGCCGTCAACGACAGAGCCGCCGCCAACCGCTAGCAGGAAATCAATACCATGCTCGCGAATCGGGTCTAGCGCTTTCATTAAGGTTTCGTAGCTTGGGTTGGGCTCAATCCCGGAAAACTCAAACCAGGT
The DNA here is from genome assembly GCF_982810325.1 of Paraperlucidibaca sp. Taxonomy (NCBI): domain Bacteria; kingdom Pseudomonadati; phylum Pseudomonadota; class Gammaproteobacteria; order Moraxellales; family Moraxellaceae; genus Paraperlucidibaca; species Paraperlucidibaca sp. Next base: position 23,391 of record NZ_CEYEMI010000024.1, on the reverse strand, counting down.
GTGCTCGCTCAATGCGGCAGTAATTTGATCATAGACACCATTGGTTTTAATTGAGCCGCCACCGTAGGTAACTAGAACCTTAGCGTCTTTCGGAATGGCTTGGCTTATCGCCTGAATTTGACCTTCGCCAAACAGTATTTTCGTGGTGTTTTGAAAACTAAAATTCAACATGTTTATTTCCTTATCTATTCAATGAAGCTGGCTAGCTTAGGAGGCTAGTGCAGCAAGTAATTTTTCTGCCGCAAGTTCAGAGCTTGCAGGATTTTGGCCAGTAATCAGTAAGCCATCTTGAACAGCAAATGCTTGCCAATCGCCTACTTTTTGGTAGTCACCACCGCGCTTAATTAGCTCGCTCTCTAGTAGAAATGGCACTACATCTGTTAATTGCACAGCATCCTCTTCGCTGTTACTAAAGCCAGTTACCGCTTTACCTTTAACGACGTAGTCGCCAGCAGCATCTTTAATGTTCAAAAAGGCTGCGGTTGCATGGCATACCGCAGCAACGGGTTTATTGGCTAACAGGAAAGACTCAATTAAAGCGATGGAGTCGCTACTGTCGGTTAAATCCCACAATGGACCATGTCCACCGGGATAAAACACTGCGTCATAATCTGCTGCATTAACATCGGCCAGCTTTACCGTTTTTGCCAACAAGGCCTGCCCTTCTACATCATCATCAAAGCGGCGGGTTGCCGACGTTTGAGCATCTACTGATTCACTTTTGGGATCGATAGGCGGCTGACCGCCTGCTGGTGACGCGAGTGTGATGTGAACGCCTGCATCAACAAACGTGTAGTAAGGGGCAGCAAACTCCTCAACCCAAAACCCAGTTTTCTCCCCGCTATTACCCAGATCGGCATGAGAGGTAAGGACCATCAATACCTTTTTAGCATTTGCGTTAGTCATGATTTATGTACTCCTATACATCGTGAATGGGTGGCTTACTGTTTCAGCCTCTAACCTTGGCATGCAGTGTATTGGCGCACGGCGAATCGAACAATACGGATAGAATTGACTACATTAGATGAATAATTGATACAATAAGCCATGAACTTATCCTTTGAACAACTTAAAAGCATGGTGGTTTTTGCTCAAGTAATTGAGCAGGGCAACCTGAGTGCGGCGGCTAAACACATCGGGATATCTCGTGCTTCAGTCAGTTATCACCTCAAAAAACTGGAGTCACAGCTAGGTGTAAAGCTACTCAATCGCTCAACGCGCGCTATTGCCTTAACGGAAACTGGCATGGCGTATTACCAGTCCTGCCGCATCATTGCGGAGCAAGCCACTACGGCAAATCTGCAAATTGAAAACCTTAAAAATGAGCCCGAAGGTTCATTAAAAATCACCTGCCCCGTCAATGTCGGCTTACAAATAGTGGTGCCTGCGCTGAATGGCTTTCGCCGGCTTTATCCTAAAATTGACTTAGATGTCATGCTCACCGATGAAGTGGTGAATATCATGCAGGAAGGCATAGACCTTGCTATTCGTGGTGCGCCGTTGGCCGACTCCGGGCTGCAAGCTACCAAGCTGTCGACATTGCCGACCTGCCTTTGTGGAGCACCGGACTACCTCGCAAAACGCGGTCGCCCCACCACACCCGCAGAGCTAGAGCAGCATGACTGGGTTATTTATAAACTGACTGCTGGCGCTATTAAGCTACGTAAAGGTAGCCGCTCGTATAGTGTGGCCGTGAAAGGCAGTATAAGCACCAATAACGCTGCTGCTCGTACAGCCTTTATTGAAGGCGGGCATGGCCTAGGAAGAGTTCCACTCTACGATGCCTGGCCTAAGATTCAGGCCGGATCGTTGGAGCGAGTGATGGACGATTATCAACTCAATGATATCGAGGTCTATGGCGTATTTCCGCCTGGCAGCGCTGGCTCAAAAAAGCTGAGGGTGCTAATCGATTTCCTCAAAGACTACTTCAGCAAGTTTGATCGCCAAGCACTGATAACCTCTGCTGTAGACGCCTAGCAATGCCTTCTATCTAGGCTCAAATGCTCGGCGCGATACGGTTTGCGCCCCAGCTCGACTCAATCAGCGATTTCACATTTTGATAGGACTCGGCCGGCACTTTTTCAGGCTCGCCGTAATCGAGCGTGTCGTAGTGGAAAATATATAAGCGCGAGGTAAACAGCTCAAACGGTAGCGAGGCTTCGCCAAAACGCTCGCCATGCCCAGCCGTACTAACAATGACCTCGTTACCCCAATCTTGACCGCTGTCATTGTTGGGGTTGAAGAAGTAAACGCGCATTTCCGAGTCTTGATCCAGAGCCACTCGCATGATGGCGATGGCGTGCCATCCGATAAATCGCGCGGCACTATCGGTAATGGCGATTCCCGCTGGCTGAGGATGAATCAAGGGCTGGTTACCGTTGTAAAACGGATGATAATGCGCATGAAAATTACGGATAAATTCTTCTAAATCAATGAGATGACCAGTTGCAACATCGACATTGATGCAAAATCCGCGGCCAACCCACCAGCCGTGAAACTCAGGATTAATCCAGCGATGCGGATCACCCTCACGCCCGAGACACAAACGACCCATTTCTAAATAGCTGGCATCGAGATGGGGCACCAACAGCATCGACACTGGATCAAGATCAAATGGCAAAGGCGACGTGGAAGCATCCAGACATTTTCGCGATGAAATCTGCTGACCTTCGAAGTGCATGGTCAGGTCATTGTCACGCGCAATGGAGGTGATCATTTGCAGCAAATACGTGGGGTCGCTGGTTGCCCAAATCGAGAGCGCCCTTGCCGATTGGCAGGTAGGGTTATTGCCCTGGCCAATGCCTAGCGGCGAGCCCAGCATGCACACCACTCCCTCTAAAAGCCGTGTACGCGGAGTGATGGTGCTATCGCACATAAATTGCAGTCTGGCCTCGGCCCAAGCCGATAACGGCAGGTTGATTTGCCGCCAAAGCGATTGCGCTACGCCCTGCTGATACAAAATGCCGCGCTCAAGCAACATGGCTATGCCGAATACCGCTTGTGCGGTGGAAGGATAAACACACTCGCTAATGAGGGATTTAATTAGATCTCGATAACACACCAAACCATCGCGGCCAGTGCCGGAAAGGCCGAGCGCATCGATGAGTAAGTAGTCGTTTTCATTCAAGATATAGCGCAGAAAACTGGCGTGGTAAGGCGACACCAAGCCAGTGTCGTGCATGGCTCTGGAAAATCCCAAGGCTTCTGCTTGCAAGGCATTTTCGTCCAAGCTCGCCAAGCGCTGCTCGTAATAGACCACGCCCGGATCGCCTGTACTTTCATGGGTTGGGCCATAAAGGCTGCTCACCAGCCTTGCCGCGCCTAAGCCGCTAGAGCCCAGATCAATACCCTCACTCGTATGGCAAATGGCTATTTGCGTGATCATGTTTTTGACGGGATTGATTTGGATTGGGCGTTGGCGCAGTAGTCGCCAAATCTCATCGATTAATTGGTCAATGATGTGCTGAAAACCAATGCGCTGAGCCAAGTGCTGCATAAGCGCTCGCGGCACCATTGCCAGCGCTCCTTGCTTAATCCGCGCGGCCTCTGAGCTAGCAGCAAAAAGCAGCTCAAGGTTGAGTGCAATAGACTGCGTTAAAAAATGATGGGCCTGCTCCGCCGAAAATTCAGCATGCTTGTAGTCGCCCAGCGCAATAGCCAGCATGCGCAACTCGCTTAGGCACTCGATAGTGACTGTCGCGGCCACAGCACTCGATAGCGCATAGGGAGTTAGCGCGGGGATCAATGCCTGCGGCTTAGCCCAATCGGTGCCGTCATAGACTCCTGCCGCATCCAGAGTTTGCGAGCGACTCTCGAGTGCGGCCACGCCGCCATCCTCAACAATAATGAGTCTGGCGGCATCTAAGATGCTTTCAACTAGTGCATATTTATCAGCAACTTGGGCTTCCACCAATGAACGTAAGGCAGCGTCAATGTTGTTAAGTAATTGCGGCAATGGATCATTTTCTAGTTTCATAAATACGTAATTTCAAAACGTTATAAAACCATACTACTACGGGCTTGGGCCTAGCCGGGCTTTTGAGCAAGCCCGTGCCGCCGTATGCACTACACGAAAAAGTCTAAATCTTCCTGAGCTTTTAGCAGATCGCGCATGGTTTCAGGGTTGTCTCCAAAGAAGAAAATCAAGCCCCAATGGGTGCCGAAAGCTGATCGATCAGGCACGGACTCTTCGGCTGGCGCGACCAATTCATGAGACTCAAAATAAGGATGCTCAGTAGTCTCTTTTGGCATTTCTAACTTGCTGACCACGCGGCGCCTTGGGTATACGCCGAAACAGCCGGCATGGCCCTTCGCATCGATCACTTCACGCGGGAAGAAGGCATCGACCTCCTCTTCCGTGCTTTTCGGGTCAAACACCAACATTGACGCCTGATAAGCATTGAAGCCATAGGCTCTCTCAATAAGCTCAAAGGCTTTGAAGCCTGGTGGTCGATACGCGACCTCACCAAAATACATCACACCATCGGAGGTGACGAAGTATTCGGGGTGAATCAAACCAAACTTGATATCGAAGGTTTTGATCAGTAGCTCGACCTGTTTAGTAATAGCCGGCCGCCAGCTTTCGAGTCTGTCTGTTGCCGGCACAAACACCGAATATCCGAGCGTGACGTATTCGGAAATATTGAGAAATTTGATTTTGCCATCGTGAATCCACGCCTCAACAGCGAACTCCCAGCCGTCTAAATGGCTTTCCATTAACAGCGGATACTCTTCGGCTGGAATGGAGTCAATTTCGGCAATCGTGCGAATCATACGGTGGCCAAGGCAACCGGCTTTATCAAAGGCTTTGACGTGGATGGGATCGTCTGGATCGCCATCGAGCTTGAGCAATGTCTGATTGACGCGCTTCATAAAGCGAATAATGTCGTCTTTCTCGTTCGCCTCTTCAAAAATACCCACGCGAATGCCGCCAAGTTGAGCACGGCGTTTCATTAATGATTTATCGCGAAATAAAATAGATTGGCCAAACATACGTGGGCTATTAAGTAAAACTGAGTTAATAGCGCCAGACCATTCAACCGTTTCTTCAAATAGCGGAATGGCAACATCGACGCCTTCAGCCTTTAATCTTTGCGCTATTTCTAAAGAGCTGTCATTTAATCTAAGAAAGTTCCAGGATATATAAGGAATTTTATTTGCCGTGCAAAAATCTTCTGCCCAATCGGGTGCAACTACGATATAGCGACGGTCAAATTGCTGAGCAGCGCGAATGGCATTAACGCTCCAGCCAAGCAGCGCAATATAGCCTTTATTAGGATCTTTCGGTGTTTCGGTGCCCTTCACGGAGTCCATGGTCGGATCGATCCAGGATGCTACTTCTGGGGATAGCTGAGCTTCTGCTGTTGTCGACATTCGTGGTTCTCCTTGCTGATAAATTCAGATAGCTGAAACACGCTTGACCTCGCATCACGCCTTAATAATTAATTAGTATATTTCAACACTAACTTTAATAAATATTTAATAAAAACATGCACCACCATAACATTTTAAGGCGCTCCTGACCAGCAAGGACATAAATACAACAACATATATGGCCTAAATAGTTAATCGTATTGTTATTAAATAATGTAGAATTAAACCGTCAATTTTCGGATTTCAGCACCAATGACCTGTACATCGCGCCAACGCCTATTGGCACTGTTCTTAGGCACATCTTGGCTATTAGGCGGCTGCTCAGTTTTGCAAGGATTCGCACCAGCGGTGACGATCAATGTGCTGGACGCAAGCGAGGCGATTGAGCTCAAGCGCGGCGACATTCTTACCCGTGGCGAGATCAGCGATGCAACGAAGCAGACATTGCGCGTGGCGGCATTAGACGCCGAGCTCTGCGCTACACCCATAGCCACGATATGCCTTGATGCACTCGCTGGCGTGACTGACGTTTCTACCGATCAACGCCTAGCAGCACTCGCAGAATTATGGCTGGCTCGCGCTCAGGCCTCTGACCCTGGAGAGGCGCAATACGCCGCTTGGTTTGAGTCAATCCGCTTCAGCTATGCCTATTTATTTTTCGGCGACCGCACACCTGGCGAGCGCGCATTTGAAGACCGCCAAACGCAAATTCGTGATTGGTACAACTACTCGGTCGAGCAGGCAGTCACCGCTAGTTTTAAGTTGTTGCATAAGCGAGCCAACCCGCTACCTGCAAACGCTATCCGTGAAATCGCTGGCTGGCAGATTCGCACAGATTTGGGCGGAGCTCATCTGCCAGGCAAGGTGGTATTACCAGACGAACTGATGCCGGCTTCATCGTTATCGTTTCGCGGCCTGCGCAGTCTGTATCGGCGCGATGGCTTTGGTGCAGAGCTCATTGCCATCATGCCAAATCAATCGCTCAACACCGCGCCAACGCAAACGGGGCGGCCGAAAAAGCGCAACGGCGATCGCTTGCCGTGGAGCGAGATGCCCGCTGCCTCTTTGACCGCCCTATTGCATCCAGATGGCGATGACTTGAGCTCCGTGCTGAGTGCGCACAGCGCTCGCTTAACGATTGATGACCCCTACGCTAAATCAACCGTACAGATTCATGGCCAGCCCGTGCCATTGGCCGCTAACTTCACCGCAGGCTATGGCGTGTGGCTAGCTCGCGCCGGCTTTAATCAACAATCGCTGCTGAGCTTACTTGGCCGAGATGGCGGCATTGACCGTCCTCACGTGTACTTGATGCAGCCTTATAATCCCAATAAACGCATCATCGTTATGCTGCACGGTCTGGCCAGTAGCCCTGAGGCTTGGGTTGAGCTCGCCAACGAAATCTTGGGCGATGATGCGCTGCGTCAGAATTATCAAATTTGGCAGGTTTACTACCCTACCAATTTACCGATCGTGTTAAATCACGCCATGATTCGCAAGGCGCTGACCGATACTTTGAGCCACTTCGACCCTTCCGGTGCGGCACCGGCATCATCTAACTTGGTGTTGGTAGGCCACAGCATGGGCGGCCTGATAGCACGGCTGATGATTTCCACATCCAATGAGTCGCTGGAAAACATCGCCCCAGAAGAGCGAAAGCTAACGGCGCGGCAGATTAAGGGCATGGCGCCAATGCTGCGCTTTAAGCCCTTCCCTCACGTCAGCACGTCCATGTTTATCGCAACCCCGCACAAGGGCACAGCGGCCGCCGGCAGTCGTTTAGGGCGTTGGATAGCGGGGTTTATTCGCCTGCCCATTACGGTGCTGGAGGAAGTTGCTGAAACCGTCGTGCCCAACGTGACCGCCAACATCCGCGAAAGCCTGCAACTGCTGCCCAATAGCATCGACAGCCTCGATGAAAAAGACCCGTTCATTCAAGCCGCGGCGAGCTTTGAGATTTCACCCAAGGTGCGCTATCACTCCATCGTGGCTAGGGCCAACCCGGCTCAGCCACTGGCTGAGTCCGACGACGGCATCGTGCCCTACACCAGCTCGCATCTACCTGACGCTGCATCCGAGAAAGTCATTACTTCCGGCCATAGCGTGCAGCAAAGCGCGAGCGCGATTTTAGAAATTCAGCGCATCTTGCGTGAGGGCATCACGCCGATGATTGAGCGTAAATCGATGCGCTAGCGCTTCTCCTATTTCAAGCGCTCAATCAGGCGGTATATCGCGGGCAACACCACGAGCGTGAGTAATGTACTGGTGATTAAGCCGCCTATCACGACAATGGCCAGCGGCTTTTGCACCTCAGCGCCGGTGCCCGTGGCGAGCGCCATCGGCACAAAGCCCAGCGAGGCCACCATCGCGGTCATGAGTACCGGCCGCAGGCGAGACAATGAGCCTTGTTCCACAGCGAGTGTTAACTCCATGCCCTCAGCGCGGAGTTGATTGATGCGACTGACCATCACCAGACCATTGAGCACCGCCACGCCCGAAAGCGCGATAAAGCCAATGGCGGCAGTAATGGAAAATGCGATGCCGCAAATCCACAATGCCAACACGCCACCAGACAGCGCCAACGGCACAGCGGTAAACACCAGCAATGCCTGGCGTACGCTACCCAAGGCCATAAACAGCAAGATGAGAATGAGGCCGAAACAGGCTGGCACGACTACCAGTAAGCGTGATTTGGCGGCTTGAAGATTTTCAAATTGCCCGCCCCAGTCCAGCCAACTGCCAGCCGGTAAGCGCACTTGCTCATCGATGACTTGCTGAGCCTCTTCCACAAAGGATGACAAGTCGCGACCGCGGACATTGGCCGCGACAACAACACGGCGCTTGCTGTCTTCTCGGCTGACTTGGTTCAGGCCATCTCGTAACGTTAGCGAGGCAATGCTGCCGAGGGTGACGAAGCTTTTTTCAGCCGCAGCAGTGCTTACTGCTACCGGTAATGCGCGGAGCTGATCAAGGTCGGTGCGCACGGCTTCGGGCAGGCGCACGACAACAGCAAAACGACGATCGCCTTCAAATATCTCGCCCGCCTGCTTGCCGCCAATAGCCGCGGCCACCATGTCTTGCACATCGCCCATGCGTAGGCCGAAACGCGCCAAGGCATCGCGATCAAAGTCGATATCGAGCAGGGCCTGGCCTTCGACTTGCTCAACTTTGACCTCACTTGCGCCTTCTATGCCGCGCAGCGCTTGGGCAATTTGATTGGCCGAAGCGAGCATTTGCGGAAACTCATCGCCAAAAACTTTAACGGCAACATCGGCTCTGACGCCGGAAAGTAGCTCGTTAAAGCGCATCTGAATCGGTTGCGTGAACTCATAATTATTGCCCGGCAACTGGCTAACTTTATGCTCGATGCGCTCGATGAGCTCAGGTTTAGTCAGGCTTGAATCTGGCCATTGCTCACGCGGCTTCAAAATAATGAAGGTGTCGGATGCACTCGGCGGCATAGGGTCTGCTGCCATCTCGGCGGTGCCTGTTTTGGAGAAAACGAAAGCGACTTCTTTGAATTGCTTAACGGTGTTTTCCACCTGCAATTGCATTTGGGTAGATTGCTTGATGCCTGTGCTCGGGATGCGCAAAGCGTGCATGACGATGTCTTTTTCATCTAGCGTGGGCACGAATTCGTGGCCTAGCTGCGTAAAGACTACGATGCCCACAGCAAACGATGCCATCGCAATGGCAATGGCTTTACGCGGCCATCGCATCGCCCATGCCAACGCCGGCGTGTAGAGCGCGTGTGCCTTGCTCAATAGTCGGCTTTCTTTCTCCTCAATTGTTCCGGTAAAGAAGATGGCTATTAGCGCCGGAATCAAGGTCAGCGATAGTATAAAGGCAGCCAGCAACGCCAAGATAACCGTCGCTGCCATCGGATGGAACATCTTCCCCTCAACGCCTTCCAGGGCCAGTATCGGCAAATACACCGTGATGATAATGGCCTGGCCAAACACCGTAGGCCGCACCATTTCGCGCGTGGCCGCCAGCACGCCAGACAGCCGCTCCTCCAGGCTCAACTGCCGCCCCAATCGACGTTGACTGGCCGACAACCGACTTAAGCAGTTCTCTACAATAATGATGGCGCCATCGACAATCAGGCCGAAATCTAACGCGCCTAAGCTCATCAAATTACCGCTAATGCCGAGCTTCACCATACCTGTGCTCATCAGCAAAAATGTGAGCGGAATGACCAGCGCCGTGATCAGCGCAGCGCGGACATTTCCGAGCATAAGAAAGAGCACGACAATGACTAGCAGCGCGCCCTCGCCTAAGTTTTTCGCCACCGTAGATACCGTGGCGTCGACCAATTTGCTGCGGTTTAACACCGTTTGCGCTTCGATGCCCGGCGGCAAACTTCGACGTATTTCAATGAGCTTGTTATCGACCGCGATGGCTACCTTGCGCGAGTTTTCGCCAATGCGCATCAAGGCTGTGCCAATGACAACTTCTTGGCCATCCTCGCTCGCCGAACCGGTGCGAAGCTCCTCGCCAATTTCAACGTTAGCGATATCGCGCACATACACAGGCGTATTGCTGCGCGTCGTTACTACCGTGTTGGCAATGTCATTGATGGTTTTTAGACGGCCATCGACACGAACAAGGTAGGACTCGCCACGCTGCTCAATATAGCCACCACCACGGCTTTGATTGGCCGCCTCTAGCGCCTCAACCACATCACTTAGCGACAAACCATACGCGCGTAGTTTTAGCGGGTCGGGTTGGATGTGGTACTGCTTATCGAAGCCACCAATGCTGTCCACACCCGCTATGCCGGCCAAGCCTTTGAGCTGCGGGCGAATAATCCAGTCCTGAACCGTGCGCAAATATGCGGCCTGCGCCACCGTGCTGCGTAAAGATTCACCTTCTGGCGTGAGGTAGCTGCCATCGGCCTGCCAACCTGGTTTGCCATCATTGACCTGAGCGCCTTGGCCTTGCGGATGGGCAAATTTCACCGCCCACATATAGATCTCACCAAGGCCGGTGGAGATCGCGCCCATACGCGGCGATGCCTTCTCAGGTAGCAACTCTTTGGCCTCGTTCAGGCGTTCAGTGACCTGATTTCTGGCGAAGTAAATATCGACATCATCGTTAAAAACAGCGGTGACTTGCGAAAAGCCATTGCGCGATAACGACCGTGTCGACTGCAGGCCAGCAATGCCCGCCAGCGCACTCTCAATCGGATACGTCACCTGCTTTTCGATATCCTCTGGCGATAAGCCCGCTAGCACCGTATTGATTTGCACTTGGTTATTAGTGATGTCTGGCACGGCATCGATAGGTAATTTCTGCAGCGAATACACGCCAAAGCCTGCCATCAGCAGCACGACCATGACCACCAAATAGCGTTGCGCTAGCGAGAAGCCGATGACTTTATCGAGCATGGCGATGCCCCTGATCTGCGCTAGAGGTATTAATGCGCATGCTCAGCCTCCGATTTGCTCAGATCGGCTTTGAGAACAAAGACATTGCCCGTAACAAAGCGCTCGCCCGCGCTCAAACCGCTAATAATCTCTTGGCGATCGCCGCTACGATTACCGACCTTCACCGCGCGCGGAGCTAAACCTTCACTGCCTTTAACAAATACCGATGGCTCATTTTCAATCATCACAATGGCCGAGACAGGCACGCTAATCGCCAGCTTAGGCTCGTCGGTTTGAATCATCGCATCGACAAACTCACCCGATCGCCAAGCGCCCTGCGCGTTATCGATCTGCACTCGCACCGAACCACTTCGGCTAGCCGAATCCAGCTCGGGCTGCACAAACACCACCTGACCTTTCGTTTTCTGCCCCGACTTATTGCTAACCCATACCGGTTGGCCTGCACGCACAAGACTTAAGTCATTCACCGGGATGGCTAGGTCTATCCACAACACGGAAAGGTCGGCGACTCGAAACAAGGGTTTATCGCTGCCGACTGCTTCGCCCAGCGTTAAGTCTTTGCTCAGTAAAGTGCCCGAAATAGGCGTTCTTAAAGCAAAGCGGGCCAAGTTACTGCCGGCCTTTAATGCCCGCGCATGTTTCTCGCTAAGTCCCAATGACATCAAGCTCTGCAACGCGCTCTGCGCCTCGATACGAGCTTCCGCTAGTGCGCCGCGAGCGGCCAAATAGTCTTGCTCAGCGCTGATCTTTTTCTGCCACAGCGACTGCTCACGAGCAAACAGCGACTGCGCCAAATCTAAACGCTCTTTAGCCGACAAATAACGCGCTGAAGCATCTGAAAGTTGCGCACTTTCAATCGTCGCCAAGACATCGCCAGCTTGCACTTTGCTACCAATTTGGATGGGTGCTGAGCGAACCGTGCCAGAGACTGGGGACGATATTCGCGCCTCACGATCTGTGCTTAAGACCAGCTGTCCAGGCAGTGCCAATGCTGTGACAAATTCGGCCATTGCCGCCGTTTCAATCGCTAAGTCACTGGCCTGTAATTGAGCCTCGCTTAGCTTCACATGCCCAGAGTCAGCATGGCTATCTCCTTCCTCTGCCATCGACTGCTTCGTTGAACCAAGGTGCATTTCATGCTGATGCTTAAGCGGGCTGTACTCCAACACACACCACATGACCCCAGCACCAACAGTCACAGCGACACATAGCAGTGATAAATTTTGGCTAATTTTCATAATGTATTTCCGGCAGACATAGCGAGGCCAAGCAGCTCATTGAGTGCTGCATCGCTTTGATGAAATGAGAGTCGAGCCGCGAGATACAGGCTCTGAGATTCGATTAGGCTGCGCTGCGCATCGAGCAAATCGAGCAATGAAAACTTGCCGGCCTGATAGCCTTCCCGCGTAGCCTCAGCGATTTCGCGAGCCAAGCGCAGCACGTCATCGCGCAGATACGCCGCCTCCTGAAAACTCGCCGCACGCTGCGTCTCAAGCTGATCACGCTGAGTGCGCCACTCTTGATTCAGCAGTGCTTGATCAGCCTCTGCCGCAGCAATATTGGCTTTGGCGCTGAGCACTGCGCCTTGGTTTCGATTAAACAGCGGGATGGGAATCGACACCCCAACAAGCAGGCTTTCTGCACGGCTACCAGCCTCACGCTTCATGCCCGCCATAAGAGTGAAGTCTGACACTCGCTCGGCCTGCGCTAAACGCAATGCCGCCTGCTCTTTTTGCACACGACTGTCGGCCAGCTGAAGGATCGGCGTTTTGCTATTAGTTGTTTCAAGTTCGCTTAGCGTCGGTGGTAGCACAAGCTCATCGAGCAATGACTCAGTGAGCTTAGCCTCGCCCCATAACGCCGCTAGACGACGCTGTGCAAGCTGCCGCCATTGCTGCTGCAAAGCCAGCTCGCGTTGCGCCGACCTCAAGGCAACCGTCGCCCGCGATTGCTCTATGGGCGAGACTTTGCCGGCACTCACACGCGCCGAAACAATATCCAGCGTTTGTCTCGCCAGCTGCAAATTTTGCTCAGATGCAGCGAGCTTTTCCTGCGCAGCAATAGCGTCGATATAGCGCTCACGCGTTAAGCGAATTAACCGCAATCGCTGAGCTTGGCTGTCGAGCGCCGCAAGCGCTTGCTCGCCTTCAGCTAGCGCCTGGCGAGCACTGCGCTTACCGGGCAAGGAAAACTGCTGGCTTAAGCTAAACGTTGTGGTGGCATCACTCGCAGAACGATTCGTGTCGCCAGAGAAGTCTTCGAGCTCATAGCTCAACTCCGGATTAGGCAATACACCGGCCTGCACAACACGGCCGCTAGCCGCCGCCTCTAGCGCATTGCTAAGAGCGATTTGTGGGTTTTTTGCCAGTACACGTTGAGTTGCGTCAAAAAGGCTTAAGCCTGCGGCAGCTGATGTTGCAGAGCACAGTGGCGCCGCGAGCAGGATAAATAGTGAAAAATAGCGAAACATAGTGATTTCCTGAAGACGAAAAGATGACAGGCAAAAGCCTGTCTCCGGCAGTCAGCAGGAAGCATCAAATATATAGGTAGGCAGTATCGCGAATGATGATCGAAAAGGCTTTAACCGGTGGGCCAGTAGAATCTGGCTTTAGCACATGCGAAAAAGCGATGGTGGGATTGAGCCAGCTCAGCATCAGCGGCTGAGTGGCCAGCGGTGGGTCCGTCAGCTGCAGTTTTGAATAGACCGATGCGTGATCGTCATGGCCATCTTGAGCTTGAAAGTCTACGCACGGTGTATCGCTAGCATGCTCCGCGAGCGCTGAATGGCAAGGATCTCCAGACTGCTCCCACACCACCACACCATCTGGCTCAACGCACAGCCTATCGGCCAATGCCGCGCAGGAGCTAAACGACCAATGCAACAGCAGCATCACCATCATGGATAGTGATAAGCGACGCCTTTTAGCTGCTTGCTGGAATGCTGCCATGCTCAAGAAAGTTCTTGCAGGTGGGTAATTAGTGTTGGCAACGATACACGCACAGTTAAAAAATACAAATGCCCTGGGCCATTAACTCAGCTGGTTTTAGATGAGCTTATCTGGCGCTAATAACCCCGCCAGATAAGCCGGATCCAACTCCGTCATCTCAATAGCTACCTCTAACACTGGCCGCTTCTCAGCATAGGCCCGCTTAGCAATTTCAGCGGCTTTGCTGTAGCCAATTTCGCGATTCAACGCCGTGACCAAAATAGGATTGCGCGCCAAATTTTGCTCTAGCACATCGGCGTTAACCGTAAATTCACCAATCGCAGCGGCTAATGCGTGGCAGCTACCGCCGAGTAATTCGATGCTTTGCAGCAAGTTGTAGGCAATCACTGGCAGCATCACATTGAGCTGAAAATTGCCCGATGCGCCTGCCATCGTAATCGTCGTGTCATTACCCATGACCTGCACCGTAGCCATCGCCACTGCCTCAGGCAATACCGGATTTACCTTGCCTGGCATGATGCTGCTGCCCGGCTGCAAAGCCTTCAGGCTGATCTCACCTAAGCCCGCGAGTGGGCCGCTATTCATCCAGCGCAAATCATTGGCAATTTTTAGTAGCGCTACCGCTAATGCCTTGAGTTGGCCCGACATTTCGACCGCAGTATCTTGGCTGCTGAGTGCGGCAAATAAGTTATCGGCAGTGCGAAATGAGCTGCCGCTAAGGCTCGATAAATGCTGAGCAAACAGTCGCGGAAACTGCTCGGGTGCGTTCACCCCAGTACCTACCGCCGTGCCACCTTGAGCGATCTGGCACAGCCGCTCTTGACTATCGCTAATGCGGGCAAGCGCTAGCTCCAATTGTGCTCGCCAAGCAGACAGCTCCTGTCCGAGGCTAATCGGCATGGCATCCATCAAATGCGTGCGGCCAGTTTTTAGCTGACCGGCCAAGGCCTGCTCTTTTGCCAGAGTGATCGCCATTAAGCTTTTTAGCGCCGGCAGTAACTGCTGCTCAAGCGCTAACTGTGCGCTGAGATGAATTGCAGTGGGAATGACATCGTTGCTGCTCTGGCTGCAATTCACCATGTCATTCGGATGCACAGGCCTCTGTAGCTGCCGGCTGGCCAAGGTTGCAATGACTTCATTGGCATTCATATTAGTGCTGGTGCCGGAGCCAGTTTGAAAAACATCGACTGGAAATTGCTCACTATGATGGCCTTTGGCCAGCTCCATAGCCGCGTCATAAATTGCCTTGCCAATATCTTCATCAAGCAAGCCAAGCTCTGTATTGGCGTTTGCCGCAGCAGCTTTAATTAGGCCAAGGCTTGCAATAAAGCGCTTGGGCATCACCAGATTGCTAATGGCGAAATTACTCACCGCTCTTTGTGTTTGAGCGCCGAACAAAGCCTCTAGCGGAACTTCAACGTCACCGAGGCTATCGGTTTCTATTCGATACTGAGAGTGCGTCACTGAGTTGACTCCAATCATGGTGCTCGGTCAAATGAGCTTACACCGCAGCAATGCGGCGCAATAGTTGTGGTTCATTGTATAAGGCAGTTAAGGTGAGTCGAGCATCTACATTTTTTACTTTCGGATTTAGTGTCACTATGAAAAAAAGCTTAAACGACAACGATAAAGCCCTTCGTGCCCGCGTAAGACTGTTTGGCAACCTGCTAGGCGAAGTCCTCAAAGAACAAACAGGCGATCACGTCTTCGATACCGTGGAGACTCTGCGCCGAGGCTTTATTAAATTGCGCACGCAACATAGCCCGAAGCTATACGCCAAGCTCATGACTTTAGTGCGCTCGCTCGACCCAGCCACGTTGAACTTTGTCGTGCGCGCTTACAACCTCTACTTCAGCCTAGTCAATATTGCTGAAGAAAATCACATGCATCAGCAGCGCCGTAAGCAAGTACGGCGAGATTCGCACTTATGGCAAGGATCGTTCAATGACACCATGCATGAGTTTGCTAACCAGAACATGAGCCCTGATGACTTACAGACTCTGCTCAATCGACTAATTTATATGCCGGTATTTACGGCTCACCCGACTGAAGCTAAGCGCCGTACGGTGATGGATTTGCAGCGCAAAATTTTTCTAATTTGCGTGGAGATGGACCGTCCTAACGCATCGGGCGTTGATCGTGACCATCTACTTAGGCAGGCTAAATCGGTCATTTTATCTCTGCTTAAAACCAATGGAGTCCGCACTACTCGCCCCGAAGTTCATGACGAAATTCGCTTAGGTCTTTATTACTTTAGCGCGTCTATTTTCGATGCCGTGCCGCAGGCTTACCGCCATCTTGAACGCGCGGTGGATACGGTTTTCAACGAAAAAAATCCACAATCACCGGTAACCGTGCCTAGCCTTTTTCGTTTTGGCACATGGATCGGCGGTGATCGTGACGGCAACCCCCATGTCACTCATGAGATCACTCGCTTTGCGGTTTGTTCGGCAACACAAACTATTTTGCAGGAATACCTTGATCGCTTAGCGAGCTTGGACCGCGTACTTACCCACTCTAGCCAGCTCTGCCCAGAAATTAATTACGACGCGCTAGGCTTGCATCAGGATGCGGCCGATTTTGACCTGTCTTCAGTAGACAGGTCAGTCAACGAGGCTTTTGCCGAAGAGCCATACCGATTCAAGTTACACATTATTCGCCAGCGCCTGCAGCATTATCTGGACTACATAAGCGCTATTCAGGACAAGAAAGTCATCACTTTATCGGCGCTTGCCTATGCCAATAAAGATAGCTTTCTCGATGACCTTTATCGCATCCGCGATGTGCTGATAGCCACCGGTGATCAACTACTTGCCGATGGTGAGGTCAAAGATCTCATTCGTTTAGCTGAAACCTTTGGCTGGCACTTATGCAAGCTCGATGTGCGCCAAGAGTCGACGCGCCATAGCAATACCGTGGCGGATATTCTCAAGCAACTACAGCCCGGCACCGACTATTTGGCGCTGGATGAAACGGGCCGGATGGCTCTGCTAACTAAGCTTATCGGTAGCAGTCATAAAGCTATCGATATGGCTGCCTTGCCCGCTGAATCTGCCGAAACCCTTATGGTATTTAAGGTGAAGCGCGAGCTCATCGACATCATTAGCCGCGACTGTTTTGGCACCTACGTGATCTCCATGACGCATGAAGCTAGCCACGTTATGGAGGTAATGTTCCTAGCCGTCTTGGCTGGCTTAGCCGGCAAGCGCGACGCCAAGTGGTTTTGTGATATTCAGATTTCACCCTTATTTGAAACCATTGAAGATCTTCAGCAGATCGAAGAAGTACTCAGTGTCCTCTTCGAAAACCCGGTTTATCGTGAGCTGCTACGCGTTTCTGGCGACCTACAAGAAGCGATGTTGGGCTACTCCGACTCCTGCAAAGATGGCGGCTCGCTGGCATCGGTGTGGAGTTTGTATAACGCGCAGAAACGCGTGCTATCGATCACTCAGAAGAATGGTATCGAATGCCGTCTGTTTCATGGCCGTGGCGGCACCGTTGCACGAGGCGGCGGACCCACGCACGAGTCCATCCTATCGCTGCCTGCTGGCACAGTAGAAGGCCAAATCAAATTTACCGAGCAAGGTGAGGTGCTGTCGTCAAAATACAGCAATACCGAAACCGCCATTTATGAGATCACCATGGGTGCGACTGGCTTGATGAAAGCTTCCGCGCATTTGGTCATGGGCCATAAATCGGCTCCCGCTGAGCATGAGCAAGTTGTGGCCGAACTCGCCGCCTTTGGTGAAAAGGCTTATCGCGAACTCACCGACGACACACCGTTTTTCTTCAACTACTTTTTCGAAGCAACACCTGTGCGAGAGCTTGGCCTGCTGAATATCGGCTCACGCCCCGCCTCGCGTACAGTCGGCGACCTATCGAAATCGTCTGTGCGTGCGATTCCCTGGGTATTTGGCTGGTCGCAATCGCGTCACACATTACCCGCGTGGTTTGGCATCGGCTCAGCGCTAAAAGCGTGGCGAGAAAATCACAAAGATCAGCCAGAATTGCTGCACACACTATTTAAGGACTGGCCGTTTTTTCACAGCATGTTGCGCAACACGCAGCTGTCGCTAACCAAGGGCGAGATGACTATTGCGCATGGCTATGCCAGCTTGGTTGCCGATCAAGCGCAAGCTCAGCCAATTTATGAGGCTATTCGCGCCGAATATTTCCTGGCCTTCGATGAGTTATTGCAGGTGGCAAAAGCCGAGTCTTTGGTCGAGATCGACGAATACATTGGCATGTCGATGGTGCGGCGAAACCCATACCTCGACGTGCTCAACCATATTCAGATCGTCTTGCTGCGGCGCTACCGCGATGAATCGACATCAGAGGATGAGCGGCAAAGATGGCTGCCGCCGCTGCTACGAACGGTGAACGCCATTGCCGCGGGGATGCGCAACACGGGTTAGCACTGCGTTTTGTCGCAGCTTACGGCGGCATTCATCGATCAAGGTGATGTCGCTCATAAACTACTTTTGCAGTTGATAAAGCCGGCGCCGAGCATTGGTAAATAGCGAAGGACTCAAGCCTGCTTTAATCAGCTGCATAAACACCGCGTCTGGCAACACTCGGCGCGCGGCCATAAGGACTTTTGCATCAAGACCTACCGAATAGCGAATGCGACTGCTTTGATCGATAGCCGATTTGAAAATAACCTCAGCCGTAGCCTCTTTGCTTGTGCCATTCGCGCCAATTTCATCCATGACGGCTAACTGAGCTTGGCTAAACTCAGCATAAGCACGCTCGCCAGTGCTGTTCTCACGATCACTTGAGCCTTGAAAAAAGGCGGTTTTCACCGAGCCTGGCTCAATTAATTTAACGCGAATATTGAATGGCTCAAGTTCATAAATTAAGCCTTCAGAGAAGCCTTCGACGGCAAATTTACTGGCGTTATAGATGCTGTAAAACGGCAGTGGGATACGGCCAACCATGCTGGATACGTTGATCAAGGCACCGCTGTTTTGTGCACGAAAATGAGGTAATACGGCTCGACAGACATCCATTAAGCCATGCACATTGGTATCGAACTGGCGCCGAATTTGCTCATCGCTCAAAGTCTCAAACGCGCCGATAAGACCGTAACCTGCATTGTTCACCACGGCATCTATACGACCAAACTGCTTCAGCGTTTCTGCAACCGCTAGCGCGATGCTGGCTTTATCTGTCACGTCCAATTTTGGACAGATAACTCGCGGTAACGCAGCCAGCGTAGTTTCACTTTCTGGGATAAGCATGGTCGCTGACACACTCCAGCCCTGTTGCTGAAAATAATGCGCCGTGGCATTGCCGATACCCGTGTCACAGCCTGTGATCAATACGGTGCTGGTCATAATCGTTGTACTCATTCAGGAATCATTAGCGCAGGCTCATCAGCATCTAAGGTACGAGCTGAGGTAGTTGTTATGCCTGAACATTAATGCGAACCTGCATTCGCATTCAACTCGCGTTATGAGTATTTAGTATGAAAAAGTCGGTATGAGAAAGACACCTAAGCAAGAACGCTCGCGGCAAATGATCGATACGCTGATCGATGCCACAGCGCGTTGCATCATCGAAAAAGGCTTAGATTTCACCACCACATCGCGTATTGCAGAGCTTGCCAATGTGAGTGTGGGCTCGCTGTATCAATACTTCAGCAGCAAAGAAGCCTTGATTGAAGCCCTGATGAACAATATGGCGAGTGATATTGGTAAAGGCCTGCAGCGTCTACCGATTAGCGAAACCAGCACCTTGCGTGACCTAGTCACAGGCGCCATTCATTACGGCTTTACCATGCTGAATTCGCGCAATGGGCTGTATCTTGAGCTCGCTAGAAACTGGCACCGCCTGCCCACCGACAAAGTCGCCAACGCGCTGCAGCAGCACTTTCTCGAATTATCGCGCATCTATTTTTTGAAGTATTACCGCGAGTACCCGATAGAAAACCTCGAGGTGCGGATATTCATTATCGTCAATAGCACCATCTTCACCATGGTGCGTTTGATTAGCCAAGAGAACTCTATGTGGCGGGAAGAAGATGTAGAAAACGGCCTTATTGAGATGATTTTGGCCTATCTGCAAACGAAAACTACTGCGGCTTAAACGAGGCGCGGCTACTTTGTAGCGGACTCGGGCAGACCGAATACGCGGTCAAAAAGCCACGTGAAAGCAATGGCGTAAACAAAGAAGAACACTAAAAGGCCCAGGTTTGCCATAAACGCACTCAGCAATGAGGTGTTTAGCCAGAAGGAAACCACTGGAACCAAGATAGCCACAAGGCCGCCCTCGAAACCAATGCCATGCATTAACCGCCGAGCTAGTGAGCGGCCTCGCACCGACTGGCGCGCTTCCCAGCGCTCAAATATCGTGTTGAATACATAGTTCCAGCCAAGCGCAATACTCGACATAAGCACGGCAAGGCCTATTGTTGAAGAAGCCGGCTCATCAAACATAAAGCTCAAGGCCGGCGTCACGAAGGCAATAGCAAATGCCTCATAAAGCACAGCCTGTAATACCAAGCGTTGCTTCGGGCTCATGACACACGCTCGGTGCTGGCTAGGCGCTTTTTGTGATGAATAAGCAGCCCAATAAAGCACAACACAGCAACCGCTATGCCTATGGGTTTGCCGTAGGCCTCCGACAAGCTCAAGCCAACTCCGGCAGTGGCGATATAAGACACCGTAATCGCCGTACCGATCACCGCTGGCACGCTCGCAACCCAATGAAACGTGCCTCTATCCATCAGGTACTTACTGGCTAACCACAAGACACTGGTCGACAGCAGCATGTTGGAGAAGGCGAAGTAACGCCAAATCAATGAGAAGTCTAGCAATGTCATTAGGTAGGCAATGCCCAATAGCGGCGCTGCTAGCGCTAATCTGTGCGCGGCAGATTGCTTGATATTAAAGGCATCGGTAATGGTCAGGCGTAATGAGCGAAATGCCGTGTCGCCGGATGTAACCGGGAAAATTGCCACGGCTAGAATGGCCATGATCCCACCAAAAGCGCCGAGATAACCGGTAGCGATATGGCTCACCACCAAACCGGGGCCGCCTAAATCGAGTATGCCCTTGAGCTCGGCATAGCCGCCGGGAAACGCAGCAATGCCCGCCAGCGCCCACACGCAGGCAACAATGCCTTCGCACATCATCGCGCCGTAAAACACCGGGCGCGCGTATTTTTCATTGGTCAGGCAGCGAGCCATCATCGGTGATTGTGTGGAATGAAATCCACTGATGGCACCACAGGTAATCGTCAAAAATAGTAATGGCCAAACTGGCAGACCATCAGGATTTGGCGTTAGTAAATCGTGTGCATGATGGCCATCGAAATAGGCGAAAACATCATTTGCTTGCGGCAGGTGTGGCGCTTCCAGCAATAGCGCAATGGCGATTAAGCTGGTCATCACAATCATGAGCAAGCCAAACAGCGGATATAGCTTGGTGATGACTTTATCGATGGGCAGCAGCGTGGCCAGAAAGTAGTAGCCCAATATCGCTAGCACCCAGAAGGTGTTGCCCGCGAGTATTGTGCCTTCAAAATACGGCAAATTACTCAGTAGCCCCGCCGGGCTCATGATGAACACCACACCGACAAAGAACAGCAACATGCAGGTAAAAACCAACATCACGCCTTTGAACACCACATTGTAATAATGGCCAGCGATTTCGGGCAGGCTTTTGCCATCTTCTTTTAGGCTCATGACCCCAGAGAAGTAGTCATGCACCGCCCCGCCAAGCACATTGCCAATCACGATCCAGACTAGCGCTATCGGGCCGTACAACGCACCAAGGATGGGGCCGAAAATAGGGCCAATGCCGGCGATATTCAAAAACTGAATGAGAAAGGCTTTGGCTGGACTGATGGCCACATAGTCAACACCATCATGCAGACGCTGCTGCGGCGTTATCGCCTCATGGTCGATGCCAGCTTGCTTCTCAACAAAGGGGCTGTAGAACTTATAGCCAAGAATCAGTATGGCTAGGCAGATAAAGAAAATTAGCATGGATTAACCTGATGGCGTATTGGCTTGCACAAGCTCATGAGGAAAGTTCGGCAAGCTCATTGAGCAGTCTGTCGAGAAACAAAGCCTTCACCTCTGGCAGCACTCGCTCCGCCGGATAACAGCGAGCAATGCTGAGATGATCAACACCCGCCGCTTCGGAGTAAGCAATGTTCTCCAGTCGCGTATTGTCAGACGTTGCGTGCGCTAGATTATCAGCCTTGCGGCGATCTGTGCCCAGCTTATCGTTGGCAGCAAAATAGTTAAGGTAGCGACTCACATTTGCAGGCACTCGACGGCCATTAAAGCCCCATTGAGCGGGATGCCAACGCCCAATACCACCCGCTGCCAACGAAATCACCAGATCACATTTGACCTGCTGCGCCTTCAGTAACTTGGCGACCTTCATCACCTGTATGCCGCCTTGGCTGTAACCAAGCAGCACAATGGGACGCCCTGCCTGCGCTGCTGGCGCTAGATCCTTGGCGATTGAGGCAGGCCTCAAATGGTTGCTATATAAGGTGGTGTCGGCAAAACCATGCTCGCGCAGGAAGCGAAGCAAATGCCATTGCATGTGCACGCCGGCCATAAAGCCATGAATGAGCGCGATGCGAGGGCCGCGGTAATCGCCTGGTACGTTAGGGCGCCACGGCATCGAAGATGTCATCGGAGTTACTCAGCTAAATGTTGAAAAATGAGTGGCCAGGCCTGCTCCAAGAGCTTGGGCTGAGCCTTAGCATTGGGGTGAAGGCCATCTTTTTGCATTAACTCTGGCACTCCGCCAACGCCATCGAGAAAAAATGGCAGTAAGGCAATATTTCCTGCTTTTGCCACCTTCGGAAACACGGCAAAAAATGCATTGGTATAAGCCTTGCCGTAGTTCGGCGGAATCTGCATGCCGAGCAGCACCACACGTGCACCGGCCTGTTGCGACAAGCGGATCATTGCCGCCAGATTGCGCTCCATCAGCTTTGGTGGTTGTCCGCGCAGGCCATCATTGGCGCCGAGCTCCAGCACCACGACATCGGGCGTGTGCTGCTTGAGCAAAGCCGGCAAGCGGCGCAAACCGCCAGCCGTAGTTTCACCACTAACACTGGCGTTTATTACCTGATGCTTTCCAGGCGCGCGTTTCGCTAAACGCTTGTCGAGTAACGAGACCCAGCCCTGTTCAATGTCCATTCCGTATGACGCACTGATACTATCGCCGTAAATGAGTACAGTCGCGGCCGAAGCCGGCATGATGGCCAAGCAAAGTACGACACCACACAGATTTCGTATCCAGGTAGACATGACTTTAGACATAAAAACGGCAACTCCAAGCTTGATTGAAACGCGCCAGCTCCAGCAATCGGTGCCCATGCACGACGGTCAGCTGGTCATACTGCATGACATCAACTTGAGCATCAACGCCGGCGAGAGTGTAGCGATTACTGGCAGCTCGGGCTCAGGCAAATCTACACTGCTGGGCTTGTTGGCGGGATTGGACACTGCCAGTCAGGGCCAAGTGCTTCTGGCCGGCCATGAGCTTGGCGCTCTAGATGAGGATGCGCGCGCGGCATTACGCCAGCAATTGATCGGCTTTGTTTTCCAAAGCTTCCAGCTCTTACCGCATTTAAGTGCGCTAGAAAACGTCATGTTGCCGCTGGAGTTAGCGGGCTTACCTGCTCGTGATAAAGCCCGACATTGGCTAGCA
>NZ_CEYEMI010000023.1:4518-34188 GCF_982810325.1 Paraperlucidibaca sp. | reverse complement strand
TTGTGTGACTAGCGCCTTCGCCTAAATTAGTGTCTATAGAAATAGGTCCGTATCAACTTGACCATATTCTCGGGGGTTAAATCACCCCAAGTTGCTGCTGGAATATCTTTCTCCGCCTTATTCACTAGTGTCATCGCACGGTTAAATTGACCAAGCCAGTACTGGCGTGATTTCAAACCAAAGCCCTCAGGAAACTTCGTCTCGTTGATAATGATTTGATAAGTCAAAATAAGAATGGGGAAGCGCTGAATAGCACCTTTAGTACCAATGCCGCGATAAAGCTCTAGTGGACGATAAGCCATGGCCGGAGCAGCAATGAAGTCCACAGAGCCATTATTAAACTTGCCGGCAAAGTTAGTGATATCGGCTGAAACCGGTTGCGCGCCAATTTTCTGAATCATAATGGCCTGCGCTTTATCGTAATCAAACGAGGCAATTCGCTTACCTGCTAATGCTTCAACTGTATTAATTTTGCGATCATTAACCACAGGATACGCAGTACCAAACGGAATAATGCCAGCGACCTCATATCGACCATTGACCATCAACTTACTAGCAGCAGGTGATGAAAATGTTTGAATGGTTTTCCGCACTGTTTCATAGCTCGCCGGCATATCGACTTTGCCATTACGAATAATGGTCGACACACCTAACGAGTCTAATGCAGCGGCTGTTGGGTTAAATTGGCGAGTACGAAATCCGGTTGCCATCACCGCATCACACTCTCCAGCCTTCAAATCTTCGGTGGCTACACGCTCATCGGTGTATGCCTTGATTGATATTTTAGCGCCCATGGATTGCGCTGCTAATGAGTAGTCTTTAGCGATATTGACCATATCGCCAGCACTACCCAGTAAGTCATAGACACAAAGTGTTTGGTTTGCCTGCGCGAATGGCGCCACCGAGGCTGCGACTAAAAATGCAGGAAGAATCAGTTTGTTCATGTGCTTTTTCCTTTTTATTATTGAAGCCTTACATTTAATACAAGCAATTAAATTGATGGCATCGGCTTCGATATCCAACAGATACCTATCCTAGCCAGTCAATCCGACGATAGAGGGATCATCTATTGACATATGTGGGATATTTATTGACAAACATCATAGAAATCCTGCTTCACAGAGGTGCTGACTAGCATCTGCATCAGCTGCAAGCGCTCTGATAGGTACTGAAGCGGTTACTGCTTCGCAAGCGTGAGAATGAGCTGTTCATACAGAGCCGAAGCTCAGCAGGTAGCCGCAGCGTCTGTGACATGATGTGGCAGCAACATGGCATTGCCATAGGTCGTTTTAAAGTGGCTAGACTAATGGAAGAGTCAGGTCTAATCAGCATACAACCTGGCAAGCATGCCTATATACAGGCGACTGTTGAACGATCAGATATACCGAACATGCTGAATTGCGAGTTTGCTGTCTCGGCGCCTAATCAGGTCCGGTGTGGCGATATCACGTATCTGTGGGAGCAAGGGGCATTGGTGCTACTTAGCGGCGGTGTTGGCTGGACGCTCCCCGAGCATCTCGATGCTGACCTAGTGACTAAGGCGCTGGACATGGCCGTTGAGCAGTGAGGGTGTGATGCTTCACTCGGACCAAGGTAGCCAATATGACAGTCGCCGGTTCCGTCAGCGCCTATGGCGCTATCGAATTCAGCAAAGCATGGGTCGCCGTGGAGATTGCAGGGACAATGCGCCAATGGAGTGGTTGTTTAGAAGCTTGAAAACTGAATGAGTGCCGAGTGTTGGCTAAATGACTCGGCGAGAAGCGATGCAAGATGTGAGTTACTTGGTGGAGCGTTACACCTGGGTCAGGCCGCACCAGTTTAATGCTGGTTTGGCACCGACAGTAGCGGAAAAAAAACTTAAAACTGTGTCCGAGATTAGTTGACCACTACACTTGCCAACAGCTCGCAACAAAAATTATCTATTGACTGCTTGACCGTGACCAACCAGTCATGACACATTAAATGGAACATTACAAAATGTCACATGAGGTATACTATGGAATCATCCACCAACATCAAGTCATCAGGTTTAGCTGGTGCCAGCGTAGGCATCCCACCTCGCAATATTAAATTTTCCCATGATTACTACAACTCACATCGCTACCCCATAGCCAATAATGCCTTTGCATCCAGTTTTATTGCCGTGCTTTCGGGATCATTCCCACCCGGTGAACGTTTTTTTGTCGAATCTGTACGTCACTTTCGAGAGCAAATCACTGACTCCGAGCTCAAAGCCCAAGTTTCAGGCTTCATTGGTCAAGAAGCCTTACATGGTCGTGAGCATGACCGTCTGAATGCGATTTTTAGCGAGAAAGGTATTCGCGTCGACTTCGTCGATAAAGGCGTAAAAATGGGTCTTTACTTACTAGAACGATTCTCGCCAGAACAACAACTAGCTTGCACCATCTTCATGGAACACTTTACCGCTATTTTTGCCGAGTCATTTTTACAGGATAGTAAGTTCCGTGAGGCCTGTGAGCCTGAATCATTAAAGCTTTGGACTTGGCATGCGCTTGAAGAACTAGAGCATAAATCCGTGGCTTACGATGTATATACGCGAGTTAGCAATAGCTGGCGCTTAAAGTTACAAGCTGGACCACTAGTTGCTGCGGCATTAGTACCCGTCCTGATAGGGAGCTTGGTGGCCATTTTGGCCCATGACAATCAGTTACAAAAGCGACATATCAAATCGCACTTGAAAGGGGCTGCGATGTTGTTTGGTAGGCATGGTCTTTTAAAGCATGTACCTCGACGACTACCAGACTTCTTCAAAAGAAACTTCCATCCCACTCAAGATGACACACGATCATTAGAGCAGCAGTGGCGGGAGAACCTTTTTGGCTCGCAAGGGCTCCTAAGCGACATCTATGCATCTCCCACTTTGCAATAACTAAGATTTGCAAGTTACGAGTTATCGCATCTCAGCCTGCTAGGGTGATGGCTTATCACTAGGCCATCGCTTTGGCTTAGGTGGAGCCGCAACTACTTCAGGCTTAACTGCGACCTTTCCCTGCAATAAGCCTGACCACAGCCTTAAATAATGATCAGGCGCAGCAGAACTGCTCAGCAGGTGTTGATCGATTGTCATGCCACGGATCAGCCAGTGCGTCAAAACAAAGTAATCACTCACTGGATCTTCACTACTTCTACTCACAAAGTAATGTTTGGCTGCATTGTCCAGCATGTCAAAGCCTGCGAGCCCAAGCTTTCGCATCACCTCGGCCAACTCAGTATCGCGGCGACTAGCAAGCGTCAGCTCCAACAACGCAATGGTTTCCTGCTGATTAAATAATGTGCTCCAGCCAATTTGAATCATTTCAGTCAAACGGTTATCTGATGATGCAAGGCCGCTAAATGCTTTACCCAATTCGATATATAGCCGTTGAATGAGACGCGTAGCAGCTGCTTCCATGAGTGCAGCCTTGGTGGCGAAATGATGCAATGGCGCACCCAATGACACATCTGCTTCAGTCACAATGGATTTGAAGGTGGTGCCTGCGTAGCCATCACGATCTAAACAACAGATGGTGGCACTGATTAAGCGCTCACGCATGGCATGGCTGCGCTCAACTTGCGTGCGACGACTGGGCTTCTCAGGTGCCTTTGACGCCATGCGGCCTCTCCAATTCAGTTTTCTTCGAAAGCTAATCATACATCTGACTGATCAGTCATAATTTTATTGACAGATTGGCGCGTCGTGACCTATAAATAATACATGTTGAACGAACATATTGTAAATATTATCAGCGAGGCCCACTTCATGGCATTACGATTTGATCAACGCGTGGCGATTGTCACCGGTGCAGGCAATGGCTTAGGCCGATCACACGCACTTCTTCTTGGCTCACTAGGGGCCAAAGTAGTTGTTAACGATCTAGGTGGCGGCGCACACGGCGATGGCAAGTCTTCCACTGCTGCCGATGCGGTAGTCGCTGAAATTATCGCCGCTGGTGGCGAGGCAGTGGCTAACTACGACTCCGTAGAACATGGAGAGCGTATTGTGCAAACCGCACTAGACGCCTTTGGTACAGTAGATATTGTTATCAACAACGCCGGCATTTTGCGAGATGTTAGCTTTCATAAAATGACTCAGGCCGACTGGGACCTGATCCTCAAAGTGCACTTAACTGGCTCAATGAGTGTGTCACACGCCGCGTGGCCGATCATGCGCGATAAAGGTTATGGCCGTATCATCATGACTACTTCAGCCGCTGGCCTTTATGGCAACTTCGGCCAAGCCAACTATTGTGCGGCGAAGCTCGGCCTTGCTGGACTGGCGAACTGCCTAGCTGAAGAAGGGCGTAGCAAAGGAATTCAAGTCAATACCATTGCGCCAATCGCCGCCTCACGTCTCACCGAAACGATCATGCCGCCGGAACTGCTAGCTAATCTCAAGCCCGAGCATGTCAGTCCATTAGTAGCATGGCTATGCCATGAAGATTGCGAGCAAACCAAGGGAATATTTGAAGTTGGCGCTGGCTATATTTCGCAACTTCGCTGGGAGCGTACACAGGGGCAATCATTCCCACTGGGGAAAAACTTTAGCGTCGATGATGTGGCGAATAAATGGAACACCATTGGCGACTTTACCAACGCTGGCCACCCCGCTACCGTCAACGACTCTTTCGCGCCCATCCTGCATAACATCAATAACCCACGCTTAGGTGGCAACGAATTTATTGATCTAGATGAAGCAGTAAAATGCGAGTTGGTGTTGGAAAATAGCTATGACGAGCGCGATGTAGCTCTGTATGCCCTCGGTATTGGCGCTGCGCGTGACCCACTAGACAAAGCTGAACTAAATTATGTCTATGAGATGGGTAGCGACTTTGCTGTACTTCCAACTTACGGCGTGATGCCACAATCCAACGCCATGCTACAGGCAGCTAAAGCAGGTGGCTTGAAGTTACCCGGCCAAAATTATGGTTTTGATCGCATCCTGCATGGTGAGCAATACACTGAAATCAAACGTCCATTACCGACGAATGCAAAGCTCAAGCACATCTTTAAATTTAAAGAGGCCTGGGATAAAGATCCACACGCTGTGGTCACTTTTGCTGTGCACACCCTCGATGAAAGCGGTGAGGAAATTGCTTATAACGAAATGACCTCATTTGTGCGTGGTGCTGGTGGCTGGGGTGGTGATCGTGGGCCAAGCGCAGACGTCAACACACCTCCAAACCGAGAGCCCGATGCTGTTATTGAAGAGAAAACCGACGCCAATCAAACGCTGCTGTATCGCCTCTCCGGCGACTGGAATCCGCTACACGCCGACCCAGCATTTGCCAAAGCGTTTGGCTTCGATAAGCCCATCCTTCACGGCATGTGTACCTATGGCTATTGTGGTCGGCACGTTATTAAAGCCTTTAGCAATAATGACCCACGCTATTTCAAAAGCATTAAGGTTCGCTTCGCTAAAAGTGTCTACCCAGGCGAAACATTAATTACCAAAATGTGGCGAGAGTCAGACACTCGTATCGTGTTTGAAACCTCGGTTAAAGAACGCAATGAAGTTGTTATTAAAAACGCTGTCATAGAGCTATATACCGAAATTCCAGCACCTAAAAAAGCAGCACACACATCAGATGCAGCATCTGTAGAAGCAGTAAATTCTGTGATTGTGGATGATTACTTCGCCGCTATTGCAGACTTTGTTGCCAGCAAACCCGAGCTTGTAGCTGAAGTGAAAACTACGTTCCAATTTACCTTCCATAATCCTGAATCGAGTTGGTTTATCGATCTGAAAAATGGCCAGGGTGAAGTCGGAGCGGGTGAAATCGCTAAACCCGATGTCACCATTGAGCTGGATAATGAACACGTCAACACGCTGTTTGGCGGCGACCAAGGAGAGGTACAAAAACTCTACTTCGGTGGCAAGATGAAAGTGCATGGCAATGTTATGGCATCAAATAAACTATCGGCGCTAGCTGGCATGGACCCGGCCGCTATAGATGCCGCAAAAACAGCGCGAGTTAGCGCAGAAGTCACAACGCCTGCTGCTGCCGTCGTCGAAGCAGAAAATGCTTTTGTCTTAGCCGATGTATTTGCAGGCATTAAAGCTTTTGTTTCCTCGAAACCACAACTCTCAGAGCAAGTGAAAACTAGCTTCCAATTTAGCTTTCATGCCCCTGAATCAAATTGGTTCTTGGACTTGAAAAGTGCCAAGCCAATTGCTGGTGAAGGGGTGCTACCTAAGCCAGATGTCACTATTGAGATGGATGCAGAATATGCGCCAGTCTTATTTTCTGGCGATCAAGCAGAAGTTCAAAAGTTATTCTTCGGTGGCAAAATGAAAGTTCATGGCAATGTCATGGCGTCAAATAAGTTGTCTGTACTATCGGAGATGGATCCTGCTCTGATCACACAAGCCAAAGCTGATCGTTTAGCTAAAAATACAACAGGCGCTAATCCAGCAGCATCCGCACCAGCAACTAAATCATCAGAAGCTCCCGCTATTTTTGAGCAAATCGCCGCGCACTTAAGTGCCAAGCCTGCGACTGCAGCAAAAGGAGTTGTCCAGTTTTCGCTCAGTGATATAGACAGCACATGGTGCATCGATTTCAGTGCCAGTCCTGCACAAGTAACAGTTGGCTCTGCTGCGCATCCTGATGCTGAAATCACATTATCCGATGCGACGCTACAAGCGCTCTGCTCTGGCGAGCAAGGCTTACAAGACGCGTATCAGCGCGGGGACGTTCGCGTCGATGGCGATGCACTCTTGGCTCGCGAAATGAAATTCTTAAACGCTTTAGGAGCATAAGTTATGAAACAACGAGTCAATGTCATCGGAGTTGGTATGACCCAATTTACCAAGCCCGGCTCTAGCCCTGAATATTATGAAATGGCCGCCGAAGCAGGCAGAAAAGCCCTAGCCGACGCCGGCATTCCCTATGAGTCTGTAGAACAAGCCTTCGTTGGCTATGTCTATGGCGACTCTACTTGCGGTCAGCGCTCGGTGTATGAGCTAGGCCTCACCGGCATTCCTGTGGTGAACGTGAATAACAACTGCTCTACCGGCTCAAGCGCACTGTATTTAGCACGCCAAGCTATCGAGGGTGGTTTAGCCGAATGCGTGTTGGCTCTAGGTTTTGAGAAAATGAGCAAAGGCGCTTTAGGCACCATGTTTAACGATCGCGAAAACCCTATGGGATTGCATGTTCCAGTCATGCTTGACCTGCAAGGGTTTAGCTCGGCACCACCCGCCGCGCAGATGTTTGGCGGTGCCGGTCGTGAATATCGCTGGCAGCACGGCACGAAAAAAGAGACTTTCGGCAAGATCGCTGAAAAGGCACGTAAACACGCAAGCAACAACCCTTATGCACTATTTGGACAAGTACTCTCTCTAGAAGAGATTATGGCTTCACCTGAAGTCTTCGATCCGTTAACCCGCTTTCAATGTTGCCCACCCACATGTGGTGCTGGTGCCGCAATTCTTTGCAGTGAGGCTTTTGCCAAAAAGCATGGCATCAAAAATCCGGTCTACATTGCCGCACAGTCGATGACAACTGACTATGCCTCCAGCTTTGAGCCGCGTTCGATGATCAAAATGGTCGGATACGACATGACTCAAGCTGCTGCTAAACAGGTCTATGAGGAGTCAGGCATTGGCCCAGATGATATCGACGTTGTGGAGCTACATGACTGCTTCACGGCGAATGAACTACTAACTTATGAGGCGCTTGGGCTCTGCCCAGAAGGTGGTGCAGAAAAGTTTATTTGGGACGAAGACAACACCTATGGCGGCAAAGTAGTGACGAATCCATCAGGCGGCTTACTTTCAAAAGGTCATCCACTCGGTGCAACCGGCTTAGCGCAATGTACAGAGCTAGTTTGGCAGTTGCGTGGCACGGCAGAAAAGCGTCAGGTCAGTGGCGCGCAAGTTGCCCTGCAACACAACCTTGGCTTGGGTGGTGCCTGTGTCGTCACCATGTATCGACGTGATTAAAAATTAATTTTTATGATGAATGCTTATGACGATACTAACAAGTAACTTGTCAGCTCTGAGCTCGTGCCACTTTCAGTCAATTAGTCAAACTAAGCGGTACTGATATGTTAACTTCTAGACTCAGCAATAGTTAAACCTTTCACCTCTACGCACCTAACGCCCTCCAAGTTTAGAGCGCGGCTGTCCTAGTAAGTCAATAATGACTTGCTGGGACAAGGTGTCTTCCAAGGTTGAGAAAGTTTGAGACTGCCGCATCGTTCGTTAGGAATAGTTGTACCTGACTCGGGAACTTAAACCGCCCATTCCCCGCTCCCTGAATCGCGTCGACTCATGCAACTGCTCGGCTCTATTGTTCACGTGCTTGGCTGTATTGTGATGAACTTTTGGCATTAGCTCGCGTTGAGCAACCCTATAACTTGCCAACTTATCAGTGACTATCGTTCTTGGTTGGTCGTCGTGGTTACGTAACAAGCGCTTAAAGAACTGCCTAGCCGCAGCACTCTTACGGCGACTCTCAACATAGACATCGACCACTTCGCCGTCCTGATCAACTGCTCGCCACAAGTAGAGTTGTTTTACGTTTTATCTTGATAAATACCCCATCAAGATAAAACATATCGCCTAATCTGCCATGATTTTGCTTCAGCTTGGGAGAATAGGCAGGTCCGAATTTGATACGCCATAAGCGGATCGATTCTTAACTGACAGAGATGCCACTCTCTGCCAGCAAGTCTTCGGTATCACGAGAGCTCAAATTGAAGCGATAGTAGATCCATACTGCATAGCTAATGATACTGGGGTGAAAACGATGTCGTGAGTGGGTACACATCAGCGAGTTAACTTGTCAGTGCTAGGATTCGAACCAACCTTACTAAACTTATAGTTATTCATGGACAAATGCTTGGCCCGCCAAAGCATCTCGACTGATGTGGAAGGCCTTAGCATTGGCGCATCCCCATGTTTATCAAAGTAATAGCTATTGGACAAAGAACAGTTGTGATTTAGGAACACCGTGCTTTGTTGGCGTCGCTGAATATCTGCAAAGTAGCGGTCATGCACATCCTGACGCACTTCCACACAGGTTGCTTGTCTCTTGAGCCCTTCTTTGATGCAGCGTACTGCATGTATTGCATTGCCTTCCGCCATCTTAAAATAAGAAGTACCGATCAGCGCATAGGGACCAAGCATGACATAAAAATTGGGGAACCCAGGCACAGTCAGCCCTTCATAAGCTTGATAGCGATTACTCTCCCAAAAGGCTCCAATCTCTTGGCTCTTGCGACCGACAACATCATACGAGGGAAGGTTTCCTTTTTCGAATACGCGGTAGCCGGTTGCCAGAATCAGCACATCAATTTTCCGCTCGACCCCGTCGCGGGTTTTTATGCCTTTCTCGGTAATTCGCTCAATAGACGTTGTGATGAGGTCAGTATTATCGCGTGCAAAAATACGAAAATACTCATTCGAGAAAGATGGGCGCTTGCAGCCGAAACCATATTTCGGCGTCAGCTTCTCCCAAAGGTCCGGCCTGCTCGGCAACTGCTCTTTCATGTTGCGAATGCCAGCCTCTTCGCATTTGCGTACCAGCCAAGGGGCCTGCCGATAATAAATCGTAGAAATAACCATCAACGACTCGCTTATAACATCAGTACCTACACGCACGAGGCGTTGCGCGGCCGGCAACAGCCGGAACGAGCTTTTCAGCCAGCCAGGAAGCGCGTGGTCTGGTTTTTTCAACAGCCATATCGGTGTGCGTTGATAGACATCAAGCCGCTTCACCAGCGGAGCAATTTCAGGCAACAACTGTACGGCCGTAGCCCCCGTGCCAATCACCGCAACACGTTTGCCCTTGAGGTCTATACTGTCATCCCAGTGCCCTGTATGGATGATCTTGCCCTTGAAGTCATTGATACCTTCGATATCCGGCATCTTCGGCGAAATCAGGCCACCGGTTGCAGACACCAGATGACGGGCTGTGATGGTATCACCACCATCTACTTCAATGCGCCAGTAGTGACGCTCTTCATCGAACTCGGCACGGCTAACACTGGTCTTGAACTGGATGTGTGGATAGAGGAAGTACTTGGCAGCTACCCGTTCGGTGTAATGCTGCAACTCTTTACCCGGTGCGAACACTCTCGACCAGTTCGGGTTCTGCTCAAAAGAGTACGAATAGGTGAACGAAGTAATGTCGACAGCGATACCCGGATAGCGATTGTCTCTCCAAGTGCCGCCGACACGGTCGGCACGCTCAAGAATGATGAAAGACTCAATGCCCTGCTCTTTCAGGCGAATGGCAATGCCAAGACCAGAAATACCCGCGCCAACAATGACAACTTCGTGATCGGGACTTATTGCTCGCGTTCGTTGCACACTTACCTGTTCAGGTTTTGTGATGGCAATATTCATTGCTAATTTCTCCAAATTTATACTGTACGTGTATTTTTACAGTCAATTTAATGCACTAACCTGCTAAGGCCTTGCTTGCACTTTCGTGCTCAGAAGACAACTGAAATTCCGCGCTGCTCCGAACCAGACTTTCTCCCACATGCTTTTCAATAAACCGGATCAATACATGCATGTCTTGCCTGGCTTCAGGAAGCAAAAAATGAAAAATAGGCCACACATGCGGCATATCCAGACGCGACAGCAGCTCCACCGTCACCCCGGCCTGACGCGCGTTATGGACAACACGGTAAGCATCATCACGCAGGCACTCCTCTTCGCTCACCGTCACCAGCAAAGGCGGCAAACCAGAGAAGTTCCCCCGACAGGGAGAGGCATCGGGATGCGTGGAGTCCGCCCCGGCCAGATAAATATCGATCGCCCTATCTATCATTGACTTTGACAGCATGGAATCACTGGCACTGTTGGCCGTCAGCGCTGGCAGTGTGCCTGTTGCATCCGTACCAGGCGACAGGGTCAGCGCACACACTGGCATGGGCAGATTTTCAAGCTTGGCGCGCAATAGCGTGACCAGGGTCAGGTTACCGCCCGCAGAATCACCCGCAATCACCAGGGGCTCAGTTCCCTGCAACTCCGCCGACAATTGCCGATAGACCTGAAATGCATCGTCCGTTGCCGCCGGATAGGGATGCTCCGGAGCGAGGCGGTAATCTGCCATGAAAACCTTGGCATTCAAACGTCTGGCAACCTCGCCGCAAAACGTGTGATAGGTCGCCAGCTTGCCGCCAATAAAGGCACCACCGTGCAAATACAGGATGGTCATGCACGGCTTAGCCACCTCCAGCCACTCACCAAGAACCCCGGCAACGCTTGCCTGCCGGACCGTAATTCCAGAGGGCACAGGGCTGGGGAAGAGCTTGGTGTCCATGGCACTGCGCAAATGACGAACAAGTGCGGCATTTGATGTCAGCTCACGCTTTACCCGCATGCGCAGGAAGAGTTTCAGTAGCTTGGCCTGGCTAGATGCCATATCGATAATTCCGTCAGTGAAGTGTGGGGGTATATGCTGTGCTTGAAGATGGCTGCTACCACATCATCAAGACGGCGCAACAAGCCGGTAGGCCTCACCCAGGCTACGCGCATACAAACGTGGGGCGGCGCGCTTAAACATCCACGCAATGCGTCCGTCAATTTGCGGTAGCATGTACATCTGCCCTTTGTCGAGCGCGTCCAGCGCCTTGCGTACCACCGCGTCGCTGTCGGTCAGGGCAAACTTTGTCATCGCCGTTTTGGCAAACTCGGAGCGATAAGCAGGCAGATGACCATCGTTGACAATATTGGTTGGTACCACCGTCGGACACAGCACTGTCACTTTCACCCCCGTTCCCGTCAGCTCAGCCGACAAGGTCTCTGACAAGGCCATCACGCCCGCCTTGGTCACGTTGTAAGCACTCATTTCTGGTGCTGCGGCAAACCCTGCAGCCGACGCCACATTGATGATCCCGCCATAGCCCAGCGCCTTCAGTTTTGGCGCAAAAAAATGACAGCCGTGAATCACGCCCCAGAGGTTGACGTTGACGCACCAATGCCATTTTTCCAGCGATACTTCACCAATCTGGCCACCGAGGCCAACCCCCGCATTATTCACAACCAGAGTTACAGGGCGACCAAGCAAGCCCTCCGCCTCGTCTGCCAGCACTGCCATCTGTTCAGCATTGCCCACGTCACATGCATAGGCTACCGCGTGCGTATTCAGGCTGCGCAGCATGGCCGCTGTTTCTTCGGCACGTTCAATACGAATGTCTACACACACAACGGCACCACCTCGACGCCCAATTTCATAGGCAAAGCTGCGACCAATACCACTGCCAGCTCCAGTCACAATCGCCGCCGCACACTGTGACAACTTTTGGGCTTTCTTACTCATGAGACATTCCTTTAAAAAGAGCCGGGTGGCTCGAAAAATTACCGCTCTTTATTTACCACCCGCTAAAACCTCGGCACCCGCATAGTCCCCCACGGCGTCAGCTAATGATCAACTCGTCCTGATCGATTAACGAAACGGCATTGTCGCAACAAATGACAACAATGCCGTGATGACCGGGAAACGTCACACTTAGACCGAAGGCATCAGCGGAAATCAGTGCGCTTTACTGGCTGCTCAGGCCGCCTGTACAACAGCCTTCAGCTTCAGCTTGCCTGGCGCATTCTTTTTCAGCTTCCAATCGAGTAAAGCTTGATAGGCCTTATGCGGGTCGCCGGTTTTTTCGTAACTGCGCTTCCAGACATGGATGACTTCACGATTGTCATCATCCCAGGGATGAAAATCAGGCATGAAGTAAGGCAGATAATGGGATTGGAAAATGCGCGCAAGAATGCCGGGATTGCCGAACAGGATATTGCTCATCCTCATGGCTGAGCGCCAGTTGGTCAGCTGCTTGTCCTTGTGCAGCAGATAGGCCTGGTTGCCGACCATGAGCGGCAGACCAAGTACCGTCCCCATCGCCATTCCCCCGACGCGCCTCAGGTAGCCCTTGATGCCGCCACCACTGGCAGCGACATACACATCAAAGCTGACACCCTTGTGCTCCGTTTCTTCAACAAAATGCCAGTACAGCATTGCCCTGAGCTCAGGATCAGACTCGTTAAAAAGCTCAGGGTTCTCCAGCATGACTGAAGAGATGACAGCGGTAAAATGCTCGAATGCTGCTGCCATGGAGCTCTGCATATCAAGACTCAGCCGCTCCTGCATGGTGACCCTGATTTTGGTAAAAACCGCCTCCACCTTGTCAATCGGCACGCCTTGAGCAACGCATGCCTTGTTCATTTCATCATGCTCACGTGCATGAATGCGCTCCTGGCGACAAAAATCGATCGCAGCCTTACGCACTTCAGGGTCGATCAATTTGTCGAGTTGTGCTCTGGCTGAATTCATTACCCAGCGTTCGCCATCAGGAACCGCCGCCAGAATGGAGTTCATCCAGTGCGTGGTCCATGGATCACCGTTGAACCAGTGGCGCGCCACCGTGTCCGTATTCATCTTGAAGTGAATGTCACGGGGAACAACTTCTTCATATCCAATTTCTTTGCTGATTACGCTCATGTCATTACTCCCAGCATCCTCGTAAGGGCACACTATCTAAGCCACATAACATATTCATAATTTTGGTTGTCCGACCAACCAATAATGTATAAATTGATATATCAGCCGTGTCAACAAGTTTTGTATAACAGGTGGCAGTCTCAAGCTCCAAGTGCAAACACATTACAAGCACCTAGGCCCTGAAGAGCGGGCCGTCTTGATGCTGATGCACCTAGATGGGCATTCATTAAATGCCCATCTAGGTGCGATTACAGCGAACAGCGAGCAAGCCCAGTTGCTAGCTCAAGCGCTATTCGTCCTCACCCTGTGCGCCTTACGATGCCGCTAACGCAGGTGACGCAGCGCGACTAAAGCAGCGCCAAGTCCGTTAAATAAAGAAGCTTGCCGCTGAGCGCCATTAATTCCAGATCGTGCTGAGATGCAGGTGTCACATATAACCATTTGCACCGCGCTTTATGCCATGCCTCGTGGTTAGTTACGCAAAGGACTGATTCGCTGCCTTCGACGCGGACATGTCACGCGCCGCCATCGTGGCCAAGGCGAAGACCGGCGCGGCCAACTACCGAAGATGCTCAGTATCAATGAGCGCCCAGCCGAAATAGAAGATCGCTTGGTTCCTGGCCATTAGGAAACCGGCTTGATTGAAAACGCCGGTAATAAGTCAGCTATGGCTACTTAGATCGAAAGTACAACGCGCTTCGTCATCTTGGCCAAAATGCCCAACGTGACTGCCGAGGCGCCACTGAAGGCACTGACGTTGGCGATGAGCCGAATCGATGCACCGTTTCGACTAACGTTCACCTACGATCAGGGCTTGTGAAATGAGCCGTCATGCTAAGAGAACTGAAAAAACTGGCACTACTGCCTACTTCGTTGACCCACACAGCCCATGGCAACGCGGCAGTAATGAGAATATGAATGGATTAATTCGGCAGTACTTGCCCAAGAGCACTGACTTATCGCAGTACTCACAGGAATACCTTGATGTGATTGCACACAGCTAAAATACTCGGCCGCGCGCTGTGCTAAAATATAAGATGCCGATTGAGGTCTATGCTGCGATAACAGAGGCACTAGCTCAATCAAGCGCAGAAACTAAACACTATTGTCTTCGTTGCACTTGGGATTCGAGACTGCCGGTGATAAAAAATTAGCGCGCGCGCTTCGTAAACAAAGGACGTCATACGCTAAACTAAGTATTGTGACGCCATGCCGAGATAGCTGCCAATCTAAATCACATTAAAGTACCATTCGATAAAACCGAACTGCAATTGTGAATACCAATCTCAGTAAGATTAGGTCGATACTAGACTTATAAAGTCTCCGCCTCGTAACAATGCTTCGCAACCAAATACAATCGAATTTCGCTCAAAAATCAACCACACTGCACCTCCACTCAAGCTCTAAAAATAGCATAATTATAGTTCGGGATTTAGTATTTTATTTTGACTTACATGTGGCCAACGTAGGTTAAAGGAAAAACTCACCAGCACCCAAAGGCTAGTATAAATAGCAGCCCCATTGAAAGTGTTAAAGTTTTCCCCATTGCACTTGGTTATAAGTACCGACGTGAAAAATAGTCAATACTTAGAATTTATTTGCAAGCTTAAAATATTAGCATAGGTATCATAGAACTTTCCCCGAAAGGTGCCGCCAATACCAGTGCATGGCCCGGCATCCCCCTCTGGCCGATCATACCTACAGTTATTTCTATACTCAGACTCAGAGTCCGCAAAGGCAAGCAAGCTATATGCACCATCAACAGAGATATTATCGTTAATCTTATGGTTAAAACCAAATGATATCATATACCTATCACTCTCTGGTAGCGCAGGATGCCTAGACTCTTTTGATGGAATTGGCGTCTTATCAAACTGAATACCAGTTTTAAAAGTTGTCATGCTATCGTAATGATAATTTAAACCCAATGAGGTCTTATAAGAGTCGCGCCACTTCAGGGGTATCTTAGCATCACTGAGCACAACACTGTCACCATTTGAATCCTTCTGAACAGCAAACCCAACAGACAATTCACGCATAACAGAAGACTTTATAAACGTATAATCGAACATAATATCAAATTTATCACTTATTTCATTAAAATATGAAAGAGAGACTCTAGCAGGAATATTAAAAATAGCCTTTGTCGTAGTGTCCGGCAACAAATAGTCACTCAAGAAATTCCCTAAGTCAGGATCGCCTCCATTATTCAACAAACTAACAATTGTTGTACCTATAACTGGCCTAGCCTTTAGCCTCTCTGTACTCCATTCAGATTGACCTCTTAGATTAACTTCAACGGCTGAGCGAAAAGACAATCCAAGTCTAGACCGATCATTAAACCCATACATATAGCCAGCATTATAGCCAAATCCATACCCATACATCTCAATCAAACCAGATGCAGTACTTGAAGGGTCAACAACAACGTCAGCCAGTGGCGATGATAAAGCATCTATGGCCGACCCAGGCAATACGTCACCAACATTAATTCCACATACTGAATTTATGACCAATTTAATATTACACACAGAATTTATTATACTTTGAACCTCAGGCGTCACAGTCAATGTGTTTGCATTTAAATTATTCAATGCCTTTGATAAGAGGTATGGCTGTAGCCCTTTCGCATCCAGCTGTGTACTATATCTTAAGTGGCCACCCACTAGAGACACCCCGAAGCCGATGCTGTGCTTATCATCAAACCTCATCGAAATAGATGGATTAATATTCACAAGCTCCAGTGCAATAGCATCAACTTGATAAGCGCCGGACCAATCACTTTTATAATTAATATTTCCGCCGCCTGGAGAGAATATACCAATACCAAGAGTGATATTATCATTATATTGAGTCGTGTAGAATATTGAACCTAAGGCAAGTATTTTTGGCCAAAAACTCCCTGCGGCTCCAGCTGCATAAGGATCAACCCCGTCAGGCCCCAATTGTCTCCCCTCATCACTACTACTATCAAATGGCTCCGGTGTCCCCGTAGACCCCCTATCTTCGACTTTCCCTCTGAATGCTAAAAGTGTCCCACTAATGGAAAGCTGTCGGCCCCGAAGATAACTCATGCCTGCCGGATTATAGTATAGCACTGCAGCATCAGCTGCCTCCGCTCCGTTCGAGTTTGAGGTGCCCTGCTGTGATGCAGAAATCGCAGGCAAGTCGATACCACCAGCCCTAGCAAAACTCGAAAATATTACGACTATATAACAACTACATATCAACAGGAGTCTCATGTTAACTCTCTTTTTAATATTTTGGTTGGTCAATCAACCAAAATATTAGCCTGCACTCTGTATGTCAATAGACAAATGCATTCTTACAAGAAAAACCTCCTATCTAGCAGAAACTCATTTACTTCTTGCCAACAACTTAGACTGATTGGCTGTCAAAGTTCTGCAAAACTGTACTGCGCAACCATCTCAAACCTGTCGACTCTACAAATCATCGATGTTTAATTGGGACTTCGCCCAAGCCAAGCGTATTGATTAATCACAAGTCCGGTGACTACTTGTGCTCCGCACAAATGCTGCATGTAAAGCCACACAAACACATAAGCAAAGAAGCGTGCCATCAGCCATTAGGTCGCCAGCTGTAGCAAATCATATGTGGCTCATGAATGGCTT
Organism: Paraperlucidibaca sp.; assembly: GCF_982810325.1. Classification (NCBI taxonomy): domain Bacteria; kingdom Pseudomonadati; phylum Pseudomonadota; class Gammaproteobacteria; order Moraxellales; family Moraxellaceae; genus Paraperlucidibaca; species Paraperlucidibaca sp. The sequence continues at coordinate 17,102 of NZ_CEYEMI010000023.1, read as the reverse complement.
TTTTATCTCATAACCGAGGTCGGGGTCATAAAAGCCTCACCTCGTTGATAATGCAACAAATGCAGCCTTACCATACAGGAGAGGTAGGTCGGTGCTCAGCTACTCACTTGAGTCCTTGATCTCATATCTCCACAACGCGGCCATCGCTGAGATATCGGCAAGTCGCTGATCTAAGAGCTTGAACGAGGCGTCAAGTTGCTTCTTGTCGTGCTAAAGAACCCTAATCAGAATGCCTATATTAAGCAATTAAATGGGCGCTTCCGGAATGAGCATTGATTAACGACCGTGACCCACGTCCAAGGTCCAAGGTCCAAGGTCCAAGGTCGCTATCGAAGCTTGGCAGCGGGAACACAACGCTAAGCAACCTAAGAAAACACTAGCGGCATATCGCCTTGGCATATGCCTCGGACCTGAAGAAAGCTTGCCTATTCAATTCGGACTATGAAGCAGGGGTTACTGTGCACGAAGAGAAGTCGGCGTAGCGATAATATTATAACAACAGCCCGACTACATCGAACACTATACTGACTATTTTCAGGCAGCTATGAGTTTATTTTTTAGTTATTGCGCCTGAGAAAGGACTTTTAAAAAATCACTGCACTTTAACTACCAGTAAGCATCAGGCACAATAACTTACTCAAAATATTATTAATGCAAATACCACCCAAGGTGGCGTATGATTAAATCAGCAAGATGGAGATATGACGCTTATTGCCAGAAAGTACTTTGATTTCAGTCGACTAGTGGGGAAGCACAGCCCAGTCAATATGCCGCATGACAGACATCGTAAAGTATAAACATGTGGCATCGTGCTCGAGAAACGAGGCCAACCCACAAACGGAATGGATGCCAACGTAACGTACATGATAATAATAAAAGCCATGACATTTTCTGACCTAATGCTTTTACGAGCCTTAGTTCCGCTAACGCTAGTATAGAATCATCGCAAAGACACCGCCTCTAGGTACGCTAGCGCATTACACTCCCAGCCTGCTCCGTTGCGAATGGCGACGAAAACAAGCTATCCTGAAAAAATCACTACTTATCTACTTTAACAGCGTGATAGAAGCTTATTGGTCAAAGTTACTATATCAAGAAGAAGGGGCAAACGCTAAGCTAGCACAGCGGCGAATTGAGCAACCCCTTAATTGATAGGTAAAGTTAAACAATGGAACGCCTGCAACAGTGCAGAGCCTCTTTGCTCATACGAACGAGTTAATTATATTATATAGATTTAGAGCACTCATTTTATACTAGTTTCGCTTGGCACCACGAACGCACTATTAATAACCAGCCAGACAAAGTCACCGATATCCTCTAACGAATAACGTCCATTTTCATTAAACCAAGTGGCAACCCAATTTAATGCACCAAGGCCAATGAGACGCAATAAGTTCAAGTCTACATCTTTGCGAATAGCGCCGTGCTGTGCTAGTAACGATAACATTGCAGCCCAAAGGGCCTCGTAACGATCGCGCAACTCAATCATTTCTTTACGTGCATCTCCTCGAAGCGCGCGCCATTCAAAAAGCAGCACATAAACCATATCGGAACCAGTGACCAACATTTTCAGATGAGCATTGATACCTCTGCGCAATTGCTCTACAGGATCACTAACGTTTACACAAGCCTCTGTTACTGCCAGGGCAGCACGCTCTAAACCCAAGCGCATAAGGTCGACTAAAATAGCTTCTTTTGTATGATAGCGGTAATGCAAACTACCTGGAAGCATATTACAAGCCTTCGCAACCTCTTTAACAGTCGTTCGCTCATATCCTTGATCTCTGAAAAGACGAGCAGCAGAGGTTAGCACTGCCTCTCGGCCTAACTGATCAATAATTTTAGTAGGTCGCCTTTTATTCACGTAATCCCCTTATTTTAGCTTTTTGAACTTTATCAGATATCTATCAAGCAAGGATAGTCACTCACCATAACCCTTGCCTCAACTGACATCTTTTTCCTCAGTCGGCGCACATTATGACAGAGGCTTTCACGAATAAACTAAGCCGAAATCACTGCAAGCCCTCAGTGGGCAGTCATACAGTGACCAAAATGTCGATAGCTGCAACTGCCTATATAACCTTATATAAATATTTCACGGAAAAGTCTCCGCCTTTACAGGCGCCGGACCGAGTATCGATCTGTAGTGGTCAACTAATCTCGGACACAGTTTTAAGTTTTCTTCCGCCACTGCCGGTGCCAAACCAGCATTAAACTGGTGCGGCCTGACCCAGTTGTAACGCTCCATCAAGCAACTCACATCTTGCATCGCTTCTCGCCGAGTCATGTAGCCAACACTCGGCACTCATTCAGTTTTCAAACTTCTAAACAGCCGCTCCATTGGCGCATTATCCCAGCAATTTCCACGACGACCCATGCTTTGCTGAATTTGATAGCGCCATAGGCGCTGACGGAACCGGCGACTGCAATATTGGCTGCCTTGATCCGAGTGAAGCATCACACCCTCACTGCTCAACGGCCATGTCCAGCGCCTTAATCAATAAGTCAGCATCGGGGTGCTCAGAGAGCGCACAGCCAACAACGCGGCGAGTATATAAGTCCAATACAACAGCCAAATAGCACCTGCGACCCTGAGCCCACAAGTAAGTGATGTCGCCGCACCAGACTTAGTTCGGCGACAAGACGGCGAACTCACGATTCAGCATATTCGGTATATCTGATCGCTTAATCGTTGCCTGTATCTTAATCGCTGCCTGTATATAGGCATGCTTGCCAGGCTGCTTACTAATTATGTAATCCTCCCAGAAATTAATCAGATTCAGAAGTAGAATTTCTTCCAATGCGTTGAGGAAGTTCTACATGCGCACATCTCGATATTCCGATAGCCAAATCATGGCGATTTTGAAGCAAGCTGAGGCCGGTGCGCCGGTTCCGGACTTATGCCGTGAACATGGCATGAGCTCTGCGTCGTTTTATAAGTGGCGCGCTAAGTTTGGCGGCATGGATGCGTCGCTGATGTCTCGGATCAATGAGCTTGAGGATGAAAATAGACGGCTCAAAAAGATGTATGCCGATGTGCAGCTGCAAGCGGATGTTTTTAAGGAAGCCATCACAAAAAAATGGTGAGGCCGTCTCGTAGACGCGAGATGGCCCAACGTGCGGTGGCGACCAGTCCCAACGACATGTGGTCTTTGGATTTCATGCATGATCAGCTGAGCGATAAGCGAACCATAAGACATGAATGGCTGAGCCAATACATGCCTACTGATTTAGCAGAAATGCAAGATCACGCAACGCGCTAGCTCTGGACATATAACCATGATCGCCAGAATATGGGCCTAGGTGACATCACACCGAAAGTTGGCCCAAATGGCCTAGCCTCTACTTCTGAGCCCCCTTAAAAATGGGGGATTACCGCATCACAGGATACTGCCATCGGCATGGCGCTAATGCCATCAAACGCGAGCGACAATTCATTTTCTTAGGAGTTTCGATTCAAGAGCAAAGCTTGTGAAAACTGGTCGCCAATACTCTTTATTCGACCGAATTACCTAAGCTAGCATAGCACCCCAAACGTGGCAGCGATGCTGAAGCAGTAAGTCCGGCCCGCAATAGCAATCCTTACATCAACATGGATATCTACCTAAAGAAACTCCAAATATACCACCTTAGGCAATAGTGCAAATCGAGATGATCTGGAGTCAATTTGGTTGAGTGACCAAATGCTGGTATAGTATGGTCGAACCCATAGTGCTGTATGCGGAGGAGGACTCGCTCTGACCCCTCACAATCTGATCACGTGGCACAAATCATGACTACATACGACTTCATAATTGTTGGCGTAGGTTCGGCAGGTTGCGTACTCGCCAATCGACGTAGCAAAAGCGCCGCGTACAAGGTACGCCTTATTGGGGCAGGGTCGCCCGATAAGAGCATGCTCATCCTCTTTTACCATTCAGAAGCCAATCATGAATTTATTTACCCCATCAGATAGCGACTCCTATCAAATCCTGCCCTCTGCTATCAAAGCAGCGAAACAATTCTCAGATAACGTACCCCACAACCGTGATCTCGGCATGTTGGTAGAGTCACTGGGAGACTCATCTGCCATCATGCGACTTCCCTACCGTGACTTGCTGATTGGGGATTCTGAAAGAGGTTGGGTTTACAGTAGCGTTCTCTACAGCCTGGCAGATGCCACATCCGGCATGGCTGTGTTTTGCGCACTGAATGAACTCACATCAATTGCGACACTGGATTTGCGCATCGACTATCTGCGCCCAACACTGGCTGGGCACGACCTAATTGCCCATGCCATTTGCTATCGCTTAGCTCGCCAGGTCGCCTTCACCCGTTGCACATTACGACTAGAAGGTAGCAATGAGGTCTGCGCCATTGCTACCGGCACTTTTTATTGCGGTAAACGCACCGGCACCCACACTATCAGCACAATCGAGGATTAATCATGCAGGAAAAGCATATCACAGCGATGATTGAGGCCGTTATTGCCGGTCAGTATCAGTCCTTGCTGGACTCTATTCCCTATATCAACCATCTTGGCATCCGCGTGGAAAGTCCCACAGATAATACATCCGCGCCCCTGCACTTTCACCTGCCCTTTCGCGCGGAAATCATCGGCAACCCCATGCTGCCTGCTCTGCATGGCGGTGTTGTAGGCGCCCTTATGGAAACAGCTGGACTCATTCAAGTTATTGTATCCGAGCGTCAGCCACGCCTCCCTAAGGTTATTGACTTTTCAGTGGACTACTTGCGCTCAGCACGGACAAAGGATTGCTGGGCTACTTGTGATGTAGCTCGCATGGGCAGCCGCGTCGCCGCCATCAGTGTGCGTTGCTGGCAGGAGAGTGAATCCCGCCCGATTGCAACCGCACGCGCGCACTTACTACTGGTTGATGATAAGACGGCATGAGCGCGCAGTTAAGTGGCCGCTCAGTGCTGCCATGGACCGTGCGCGAATCAACAAAGAAGACCTGCACGCCCGCGTACCTAGTGAGCGCGACATGAAACTCATCTCTTTACCTCCAGTCACAAGTCAGTGTAATGCGGGCTCCCTTATACGATTAACCACTTTCATCAATGCCGCTGGCAGAAGACATGTAAGTCAATATAAGGTAGTGCATGTTGCGCTCCAGCAGCACCACAGATGATTTGTTGCCTGCACCTTTAATCAGACAGCATCCTAATGAACCGGCACTAAACGACTCTATACTCTCGATGGGCGCTCGTGAATCATCAGCATGTTGAGGATTTGTCACGCCAATCTTCGCCTGCTAAGCGCAGCTTATAGCCCATGATCTCACGCAGTAATTCGCCCTTGGGCATGGTGTAGCCGCAGAATAAATGACGTCGTGGATACTGTCTGATCAGGATACAACGCCCTAAGCTTGCTATTGATTTGCTATGACGATCAGCGAAGTAGCAACATCTTCTCACCTATGCCACAGAATTAGGAGTAGAGAGCGAGCTTACGCTCTCGTCGTCATTCGTACTTGCTTACCCGCCTGAATCACCTCGTAGCAAAACTAAGCATTGCGGGCAATCTCACAAATAATCGTACTGAGCAAGTGGCTTAGAAATAATACAACGTGTGTCAGGTATGGTGCCGAGCATGATGAAGGCATGTCCTTCAGATAAACATCATTAACAAGCTACTGCGTCGCCACCATCAAATATTCATTTGCTGCAAATGTCGTGATCAAGCTCCATGAGCTCCTAGAACGGGACTTATCACACTCGCTAATTTCTCAATTCGGCAAAACCTTTAACAAGATGCGCTCGATCGCCGTGTGTCAGAGACCCGTGTGTAATTAGCCGGAAGTAGTGGCCGACATCAAGCTCCTCGGTAACACCAATGCCGCCGTGAATCTGAATCGCCTGTTGCGCGATACGTACTGCCTTATCTGCATAATAGGCCTTAGCCGCAAGGCTAGCGCGTTGACGCTGAAAATCATCAGTAGACTCTGCCTTAATAGCCACCATCAGCAGCATCGACTCGAGCTGCTGAAGATCGATGAACATATCCACCAGATAGTGTTGAATAACTTGAAAGCTACCTATCGTTACGCCAAACTGCTTACGTATTTTGGCATACTCCAATGTGCGCTGATACAGAGCGCTGGCAGCGCCATACATGCGAGCGCAATCCAGCGCTCTCAAATAGGCCAGCAAACGGCCGAGTGCCTCTTCAACCACTTCACCACGGGCAATTATCATCTCATCCGTGATGACGACGTCTTCGAACAATACGTTGACCATGCGACTACCATCCAGCGCCCGATACCGCTGCGTCTCGCAAAGTTTGAGCGGCACAGCACATAATACCAGTTCACTTCCATTTAGTGCCGTCACCAGCAAGATGTCGGCATGTCCTCCATCAGGAACAAAGTGCTTCTGCCCTGACAGCCGCACGCCGTTGAAGTTCAGCGAAGGCGTCAGCACTTGATAACCGGCTTGAAAATCATATAGCGCGCAGGCAAGCCTCGCCTGCCCGTTAATCAGCTGTGTCAGCATGGTTGATGCAGCATCGGAGCCGATGAATTCAAGCAACTTACCGGGCGCGACTACCACATCGACATAGGGGTCGAGGCAGAGTGCTGCACCCAACTCCCTCACAATCATTGCCACATCCAACAAATCACCACCGTAGCCACCGGAAGACTCAGCAAAAGGCAAACCGAACCAGCCAAGCTCTTGCATCAGCGACCAGCGTGGGCTCTGAAGGTGGTCAGCCTGTTCGAGTTGTTGTCTGTAGGCATCAAAACTGTAGTTATTCTTAAGATACCGACGGGCAGTATCCGCGATAAGGGTCGTATTTTCCGGAAGAGTAAATTCCATCATCGTGCCTCAAAGACCAAGTAACATTTTTGCCAGCACATTCTTCTGAATCTCGTTAGATCCCCCGTAAATTGTACAGGCTCGCAGAAAGTTGTAACGACGCGTGGCGCGATTGAAAATATCGCTGCCCACTGTTTTCTGGTTATCCCAAGTAAGTGACATCATGCCACCCAGCTCGACCATCGCCTGCGACACCTTCTGTTGAAACTCGGTGCCTTTGATTTTCAAGCCCGAAGACTCTGGGCCAAAGGGTTGACCTTCGTCGGTCGCTGCAACGGTACGAAAATTGGTGTACTCCAGTGCCATCAATTCGATTTCCAACTCGGCGATACGTTGCCATGCTTGACTTTTATCATAGCTGCATGGCGATTCGGCAACAGCCCTCTTCAATCGTGCAATTTCGTGACGGCTGTCCGCTACACCGGCGATGGTTGTACGCTCGTGGGTAAGCAAGTACTTGGCGATGGTCCAACCCATCCCTTCCTGCCCTACTAGATTATTAAGCGGCACCCGAACGTCTGTGAAATAGACTTCGTTAAGGTGGTGATGGCCATCGATCGAGTAGATCGGTCTTACTTCGATGCCGGGAGTTTTCATATCAATCAGCAGAAATGAAATTCCTTGCTGCTGTTTGACTGCCGGATCGGTTCTGACCAAACAGAACATCATGTCCGCCCAGTGCGCCTGAGTAGTCCAAACTTTCTGGCCATTGACCAAATAATGATCGTCTTTGCGTTCGGCGCGAGTCTTCAGGGAGGCCAGATCCGAGCCGGCATTGGGCTCGGAGTAGCCCTGGCACCATAGGAGCTCCCCACTGACAATACCGGGCAACCAGCGATCCTTCTGTTCCTGAGAGCCGAAGGTATACAACACAGGCCCCACCATCGCTACGCCAAACGGACTGGTTGGAGGAGCGCCAACCATGGCTCGCTCTAGATCAAAAATATACCTTTGTGTCGCCGTCCAACCTGGCCCGCCATACTGTTTTGGCCAAGTCAGTGCCAGCCAGCCTTGTTTGCCGAGCAGCTGCTCCCACTTTTGCTGCTGCTCCTTGGCAGGCATTTCACCAAGCGCGGAACATCGTCTGATGTCTTCCGTGACATGGGCACCCATCCAGTCACGAATGGATTGCTGAAACTCCAACTCTTCCCGAGTAAATTCAAGATTCACGGTATACCCCCCACCGATTATTCATTTTCACGGTGTACAATCGCTCAGTTGACTGCACGATCCCTACCTTCCCAGTAGGGCTGCCGCAGTTCGTTTTTGAGAATTTTGCCCGCGCCGCTCACCGGCAAAGGTTCTGCGCGAAACTCGATGCTGCGCGGCAGTTTGTATCCGGCAATCCGAGCTCGGCAATGAGCGACTAGTTCTTCCTCATTGAGCGAATACCCTTGCTTCAAAAGGATAATCGCATGAACCAGCTCACCCCATTCATGATGAGGAATGCCGACTACAGCGCACTCCTGAACCGCTGGGTGGCTGTAGATAGCACCTTCGACTTCCACCGAAAAAATATTCTCTCCTCCACTAATGATCATGTCTTTGGCACGGTCGACAATGAAGACAAAACCATCGTCATCCATGTAGCCGAGATCACCTGTATGCAACCAGCCATTACGAAGCGTTTCCTCGGTCTCCCGTATCATGCCCCAATAACCCAGCATGACATTTTGCCCCCTAGCACAGACCTCTCCGACTTCACCACGTAGCAACTCCACATCATCCTTGTCCATCACCGCAACCTCGACGCCTAAAGCCGCCCTGCCAGCACTACGCAGTTTATCCCCACCCAGCACGTGGTATTCGGGCGGTAAGGCGGTGATAATCGGCGACGCCTCGGTCTGCCCGTAACCCTGAGCAAAAGAGGCACCGGGCATCTGCGCCATGGCAGCGTCAAGTACAGCACCGGGCATCGGCGACGCACCGTAGAGCATGCGCCTGAGGCTGCTGACATCGAAAGCCTTTATGCGACCGGACGATACCAAAAGATTGATCATTGTCGGCACCAGCAGGGTATGAGTAACTTTCTCCTGCTGGATGAAACCCAGAACCTGCTCGACATCGAAGCGAGGAACAATCCCATGGGTACCCGCGGCCAGCGTCACGGCAAAGGTACTAGCCATATCGGCGAGGTGAAACATGGGGGCTGCATGCATATAGATGGAGTCTTGCGTATAGCCCAACTCCGGCACTACGTTCAGTGCATTGAATACAAGGTTATCATGACTAAGCATCACGCCTTTTGACCGTCCGGTCGTACCGCCGGTATAGAAAAGGCCTGCCAGTTGCGCGCCGCCCTTGCTCACATCCGCTATGGGCTGATGCCGCTCCATCAGAGTTTCATAGGCGATGCAACCTTGCGGCAACTGCCCTTCCCCCATGAACACCACATGCCTCACGCTTTCAAGCAACGTGCGAAGACTAGGTAGCATTGTGCTGAACACATCATCGATGAACAGAACTGACGACCCTGAGTCATTTAGGGTATAGGCAATCTCCGGCAACGCGAGGCGGTGATTGACCGGGTTCAGCACTGCCCCCGCCCAGGGGACTGCGTAAAAATACTCCAGATAGCGGTCAGAATTGAGCGAAAGGATAGCGACACGATCGCCCTCAACAACACCTAATGAACAAACGCCTGCTGCCAAACGCGCCACCCTATTCTCAAATTCGCGCCAAGTCTGCCTCCTGCACGCGTAAATCGTGGCCACACCGTTCGGATTCAGCTGAACCGCCCGACGTAATGTCTGGGTAATAAACATAAAGACGTCCTTATTAATCTACAAATAGTTAATATTTAGCGCGTACAGTAAACAATCCAGTCGAGACATATATTTCATATAGGAAAACACCAACAGAGGCCGCAATAAGGAGCTACACACTAATTAAGCTAGGCACAATTCGCCGCAATGGATTACCTTTTCCTGGTGACTTCTACAGTAAAATCCGAACTAAAATCTGCTTATTACCTGATGCACATACTGCGTTTCATGCAACTTGACGCGAATAATTGCAGCCTCAATTTCTCGAATTGGAAATACATCCGACTCCGACGCCATTTTCAGCAACGCTGCAAGCTCAGACCACGCCGTTGCAGAGCACTGCATCAGCCCCACAAGATTCGCAGTATGCACTGCCGGCAGCATCACGCCGGCCTCTAGTAGAAAATCAACATACATAGCCCTGAAGCCAGCGCCGCCGGTGCCACGCTTCTCAATAACCTGATAGGCAAAGCGCAATAGCCAGCGCCAATTTTCCTCCGCTCGCCAGCGAGGCAACAACTCAATCCAAGTATCTAGTGCCGAAAGACCACTATTGCGGTTACCCTCAGCGAGCGCGCGAGCATTGGCGATAATAGCTGCCCTCACCTGCTCAGCACTGACTGTCACCTTCAACGAACGCGGAGCAAACAGGTTGCCATAATGAACGAATGGTGGAGACGTTGAAAAACGAGCATCGGCAAGACTGGCTGCTGGAACAGATATTAACTCGGGGCGCTCGGTATCACTGACCAGCACTTCATCGCGCGCCTCATTCAGCTGCCAAGCAACTATGGCATGGCCTGGGAAATGAGTGCTGCTCCCGAAGTAAGGCAAGTGGTAAATGTCAGTGAGCAGCAGAGCCGGCACCCCATCACGCAGAGCCTCATGCAGGTCTGCGGTGGCCGCCTGCTTGTCCGTATAGCTCGACCAAGCAAATGGCACTCCCAGAGTGCTAAAGACACTTTCCTCAAAACCCATTGAGCGCACATGGACAATGAAGGGCGTGGCCGAGTCCGGAATCTCCACATAGGTAATGCCCAAGCCGGCACCCAGCCCGAAGCAGAAGGCCTCTGTGAGATCAAGACCATGAAACTCCAGCAGGTCACGAATTGCCGAGCTGCCACAGTGCCAACCCGGTCTGTGGCAGTGTTGTATCTGGCGGGTAGAACCGGTAGCGCCCAACATTTCCCCCGCTCCGACAAACTGCATCAGGCCACCCGCTCCAAGTACGCAGTCTCGTAAACTGCAGCCGATGCCTGCATGGGATCACCATGACGAGCATACTCCCCCAGCCAAGCAGCAACTTTCTCGGGCATACCGGAGTCCCAAGGATGAAAACCGGGTCGGAACCAGGCCATAAACTCCGGCAACATGCGGGTAAGAATACCTTGGCGACCGTACAGGCGATTCAGTCCACGCAAAATCACCATAGGCTGACGGGTTACACCATCCAGCTTGAGCATATTCCAGAATACTGGAGCCACCACAAGATGAACCATCAGGGTCGCGACCACCAAAGCCGATGCTCGGGTTACATAACCACCGCCTGCCGCAACCTGATAAAGATCGTAAGCTACAGCTTTGTGCTCAACTTCCTCAACACCATGCCAGAGAAACAGGGCTCGCATTACTGGATCCGCCTCCCGAAACATATCGGTCTCCTCCTTGAGCATGGCTTCACCTAAGGTCGCAGTGAAATGCTCAAACGCGGCTGTCATGGCCAGCTGGTATTTCTTTGGCAGATACTTTTGCGTGACTTTAATAAAGCGTCGCAAATTAACCGTGACCTCCTGTACATCTACTCCTTGCCCAGCCATGACCTGATTGAAACGATCATGGACGATACCATGCTGGCCCTCCTGCCGGATAAAATGGCGAATATCCTCGCGCAAGCGCTCACTGCCAGCCTGATCCTGAAAGTGGCGAACTGACTCAATAAAAAATCGCTCCCCCTCAGGAAAGTGCACGGATAGCGCATCAAAAAAACGTGTCAGAACTGGGTCTCCGCCATTCCAGTGTCGGGGCACGCTAGTTACATCAAAGACAACTTTCCGCGGCTGAATAGTTATCGCACTCATGTGACTCTCCATAACAAGCTTGAGAAGGCGGCAGGACCTCAAGTCGCCAGCATTCTCACATGATATTGGTCGACCAACCAAATGTCAATTTTTTAGATCACGCTTATATCGCAATCTTTATAACAGGGTATTTTCGTACCTAACTTCATATAGATCCTATCTGCTAGGTACTAACAAGTTAACTTTTAGACTCAGCAATAGTTTTCCTTCAAACCTCTGCGCGACTACAGCTCTACAAGTTGCGCTGTAGTCCTAGTCGATAATAATCTACTGGGATCAGATGCCTTCCAAGCTTCAATAAGCTCGATACTGCAGCATGAGTTTATATAAATTGCTGAGCCTGACTCAGCGACTTGAATCGCTGCATGCCTCACATCCGAAATCGAGTCGATTCATGTGATCGCTCAGCTCTATTGTTCACATACTTAGTCGTGCCGTGATGAAAAATGGGCATTAACTTTTGTGGGGCAACCTTATAGCCGGCCAACTTATCAGTAACTATAATTAGTGGTGAGCAAGCATAACTACTTAACAGACGCTTGAAGAATTGCTTAGCAGCTGCACCATTGCGCCTACCCTGAACATAGACACTATCTACTACTCCGTCCTAATCAACGGCTCGCCACAATTAGTACTGCTCGCCTTTTGTCTTGATAAATACCTCATCAAGACAAAAGGTATCGCCGAACCCACAGCGCCTTCGCTCGGGTTACGGGTGAAGGCGGGTTTGAATTTTATGCACCACAAACGATAGCCTCGTAACTGGCAGAGGCTCCCTTCTTTGCCAGCAAGTCGTCAATATCACGAAAGCTCAAATTAAAGCGGTAGTAGACTCAGACTACATAGTTGATGAATAGACGAAAGCGATGCCGCTTTTAGGTGCTCACCCACAAGCTATCTCAACCGGTGAGTAAGCTTGTCACTA
>NZ_CEYEMI010000023.1:0-4418 GCF_982810325.1 Paraperlucidibaca sp. | reverse complement strand
ACAGGGTGATAGGCCGACTCACCGCTAGTCCTCACCCATTCAGCCAGATCATCATCACTCCTCAACGCAGACCCAGGCGAAATCTCGACATCATGGTGCGACTCGAGCGCTTGCTGAGCTAAGATCTTGCGCACCAGATGAACGCCACGAACCAACTGCTCAACGTCGGCAGTCTCAGCCATATAGTTAGGGTCGATCAGCGGTGCCTGGAGCGGGTCTGCGCTGTGTAAACCAACGCGACCACGCGATAATGGCCTAAGCCCGTAAATCATGACGATATAGCCATAACCACTCATCGCCGTCTTAAAGTCCCGGCCATGATCAGCGTACAACATAGGGCCGAAGTGCAATTGCAGGTCGGGTATGGACTCCTCAGGGCGAGAGCGGATAAACCCGCCGGCCTCGGCACCGTTGCTTGTCAGTACACCGCGCCGCCCGGTCAAATATTGCAGTAGCGCCCGCATTCCCTTGAGCCAGTAGCTGGGATGCATGGAGATACCAAGGCGGCTGAGGGCTCTAACACGCATGAATACATCAATATGATCTTGCAGGTTCTGTCCAACACCCTCTAGCGCATGCCGTATTTCGATGCCGTGCCGAGACAACTCGTCGCGCGGGCCGATTCCAGATAGCATAAGTAGTTGCGGAGAGTTAAAGGCACCTCCGCAAAGAATCACCTCGCGGCCGGCACGAACCTGTACCATCCCTGTCGAACACTGATACTCAACACCGGCTGCTCGGGAACACTCAAGCAACACACGCGTAACATGCGCCTCACTACGAATAGTTAAATTACTACGAGCTGCGGCAGGCTCGAGATAAGCTCGCGCATTACTGCATCGCTCGCCATCCTTCTGATAGGTATAGTAAAAGCCTACGCCCTCCTGCTCTCTGCCGTTGAAATCCTCATTATGCCGATACCCCGCCTGCTTCGCAGCCTCAACAAACACCCTACTAAGCGGGTTTGTATAGCGACGCTCTGCAACATTAAGCGGACCAGCTCTACCATGATATGCAACATTGCTCGAGTTCGACTTCGGCTCGAAATGCTCAGATCTGCGAAAATATGGCAGTACATCAGCATACGACCATCCATCGCATCCTAGCCTAGCCCACTCATCATAGTCCCATGCATGTCCGCGAATATAAACCTGAGCATTGATAGCACTGGAACCTCCGAGCATCTTACCTCGAGGTTGAAACAACGCTCGGCCATACATGTGTCTCTGCGGCTCAGTGTTAAACTGCCAATTGAAACGACGACTGAACATTAGCTGCAGAAAGCCCAGCGGCATGCTTACAAAAGGATTTTTTCTGCTCTCGGGTCCAGCCTCCAGTAATAACACTGAATAACGACCACACTCAGAGAGTCGATTAGCAAGGACGCACCCAGCTGAGCCAGCGCCTACAACCACATAGTCGAATTGTTCAGGCGTCATCTTGATCTGACTGATCATTAACTTTTTGCCGTCAGTTTAACCATCAACGTGGAGTAGCCGCGCACAAAGTTAGACTGCACACGCTCCGGCTCACCGACAACCTCAATATTATCAAAACGCTTGAGCAGCTCCTCCCACAGAATACGCAGCTGCAATTCGGCTAGACGGTTACCCATGCAACGATGAATACCGTAACCAAAAGAAATATGATTGCGCGCGTCCTTTCGATCAATAATAAGTTGTTCAGGATTTTCAAATTTACGTTCGTCCCGATTCCCTGATGCATACCACATCACCACGCGATCGCCCTTCTTGATAGTTTGACCACGCAGCTCCACATCCTTCGTAGCAACCCGGCGCATATTTGCAAGTGGAGTTTGCCAGCGAATGATTTCAGAGACCATATTTGGTATCAGCTCTGGATTCGCCTTTAATTTAGCGAACTCTTCAGGGAACTGATTTAAGGCCAGCACACCGCCACTCATGGAATTACGAGTAGTGTCATTACCACCAACAATAAGTAAGGCTAAATTCCCAATAAACTCCATTGGACGATTAATTAAATCCTTTGTTTCTTCGTTACTCTGCAGCATGCTAATTAAATCAAAGCTGGGTTTTTCGCCGGCAGCACGGCGCACTTCTTTGTCGCGCCAAAGCCTAGAAAAAGACCACGCCATTTCAGCAGCAGCATCAAACATGTTATCTTCATCGGTATATTCACCACCGGTCGCCGATGATGCGCCAGACAATCGATCCGACCAGTCTACTAACTTGTGACGCTCCTCATAAGGGAAGTCAAGCAGCGTAGCAAGCATACGCCCCGTCAGCTCTTTCGATACGGTAGGAACCCAATTGAAAGGCTCGCCTAGAGGCAAACTGTCGAGCACCTCGCCGGCGCGACTGCGGATCAACCCTTCCATTTCCTTCAAGTTCTGCGGCGCTACCACACCTTGAACTACCCGACGTTGCACATCATGCTTGGGCGGATCCATGGCGATAAACATTTCTACCGATAGCCCTTCTGGGGGATCACCCAAAACAATTTGTGGCTCGGAAGAAAAAAGCTCGTAACTTTTGTCTACGAACAAAATATCTTCATAGCGCGTCACCGACCAAAATGGACCGAACTGACTATTTTTCTGATAGTGCACTGGAGCTTCATCACGAAGTCGCTTGAAATAAGCATCCGACTGACCTTGTCGATACAAGAAAGGGTTGCTGGTGTCGATGTCCTCGATCGCCAAGCTGTCAACGTCAGGCAAAGTCGCTTCGACAAAATTTACTTGAGGGCGCGACGAACCTAGGGCCTTCTTCTTAACCTTCATTAATATCTTCAGAGCCTTAATCTGCAGATGCATAGGCACTAATTTGGATGTGACATTTATCACTTTTGTTTGAATTGCATCTTGTGTACTTGAGTTCGATGACATGGTGACCTCCGCGCTCACATTTGAAATTCTGGCAACTTAATAATTAAACCGTCCATATCCTCAGAGGTTTTGACCTGGCAACCCAGCCGCGATGTCCTAGCTCGCTCTGGAGTCATCGAAAGCATCTGCTCCTCAGCATCGTTGACAGCCCCTGTCTTTCCGAACCACTCATCTGCAATAACCATGTGACAGGTACCGCAAGCGCACTCCCCACCACAATCTCCATCAATACCGGGAACAGCATTATCTAAGGCAATTTGCATCAGCGTTGTTCCAGCCTCAAACTCTGCGACATGTCTGGTGTTGTCACGCTCAATAAAGATTATTTTGCTCACTGCTACTCTCTTAACCATATGTTGTTTGAGGCTTAGCTTGTCGGTAACCCGATGTGCAAGCGAGGACATTTCTTGACATAACAGGGACATTTCAAGACAATTTAGGGAATTTTCTGAGAAGAGCTTATGGCTATAAAGCCACCGCAGAGAGGAAATCAAACCTCCGAAGCCGACATTCAATCAAGTTACTCGCGACTGATCGCTCGTGAACTTGGCTTATCAGCACGGCAATTGCCAAAGCTGCTATGCGGAACAGGTCTCAACGTTAAACAGTTTCTAATTGAGGACAGCCTCCTCTCCGTACATCAGCAGATCCTAATTCTACGAAATGCACTAACGCTATCTGAAAGATCTGGATTTGGACTCCGACTTGGTTCGCGACTAACCCCTGCAACGCACGGTGTAGTCGGCGTGGTCGCTTACAGCAGCCCAGACCTTCTCTCCGCACTACAAGCGTTTCAAGCATTCCTTCCCACGCGAGCAAGCTTTATTGAATTACACTTACATCAGATTGACGATCGTCTTGAGTGCATAGCTAGCTTTCAGGTACAGCTTGATGAAGATATTGAAAGGTGCCTAGCGGAGGCAGTCATCAAATCATTTTTCGAAATTGGCGAGTTCATCGTAGGTAGCCCTTTATATGAGACAGATGTCTATTTTCGCCATCCCCCACCCCCGTATCAGGATTTCTACTCGGACTATTTGCCGGGATCGATTCATTTTGGTTGCGCTCAATTAAAGCTTACTTTCCCAATGGCATTGTGCAGAGTAGCAAACGCCTCAGCCAATAATGAAAACTATCGCCTAGCATTTAAGCAGTGCGAGCTCATGCTTGCGCGACTTCAAAACCATAAACCGAACTATCAGACACTAGTCAAAAAATTAATGCTTTCACACCCTGCTGGAGCTCTATGCGAAGAAGAAGCCGCTGCAGCCTTATTCATGGGAAAACGCACTCTTTCGCGTAAACTTAAAGAGGAAAATAGTAGTTTTCGGCAAGTACGAGACGAAATTTTATCCCGACGGGCAGCTACCTATTTACGTGATACTCAACTGTCCGTAGAGGCTATCGCTTTGCTGCTTGGCTATCACGATACTGCAAGTTTCAGACGAGCCTTCAAACGCTGGTTTGTTATGCCTCCCGTCCAATACAGAAAATGCAACGGTACTGACAAGTTAACTTCTTAGCTCAGCAATAGTTGACCTTTACGCCT
>NZ_CEYEMI010000022.1:0-34750 GCF_982810325.1 Paraperlucidibaca sp. | reverse complement strand
GGCTTTGGACCTAAGCAGCTGTCTTTGGCCATCCTCATCTATAGTCTTTTCACACTCTCAGGCATCTGGGCATTCGGCCTTCGCGATTGGCTGCGTTATGGCGATGTATTCGCTGTCATGCTGCGCTTAATTAGCCAGCTCGCGCCTATTCATTATCGCGCCGCCAGCACAGAGTTCCCCAACGGCGCTTGGCAATGGCGCTGGCCATTAAGCGGGATAGCTGAGAAGCCTGCCACGCACTCCAGTGAAGTCATGTTTATCCTATTTATGCTCAGCTCCACTGCTTTCGACGGCCTACATGCCACGCGCTGGTGGTCGGAACTGTATTGGATTGATGGCTTTGCGCTACTGTCACCTTGGCTGGGTAGCAATATAGTCACTGCTTATCCGGCCTTAAAAGCCGGGCTTGTGGTGTTTGAAACACTAGCGCTACTACTCTCGCCGCTGCTGTATTTCTCGCTCTACGTGCTCTGTCTGTGGCTTGCAAAACGACTACTTAAAAGCAGCGTTAGTCTGCGTGAACTGACCTATCGCTTTGCCTACGCGCTCATCCCCATCGCCGTGGTTTATCACGCCAGCCACTATTTCACGCTAGTCATCACTCAAGGAAGCCAACTGCCTCGACTAGCCTCCGATCCCTTCGGCTGGGGCTGGAACATCTTTGGCACAGCTAGCGCTAATCCATGGATCATTCTGCCCGACATGAATTGGGTATGGCACAGCCAAGTTGCGCTGATTTTGCTCGGCCATATTGCTGGCGTTTATGCCGCTCACCAAGAGGCCTTGCGCTGCTTCGCCACATCAAGGCAGGCCATGCTTAGCCAGCTGCCAATGCTGATGTTTATGATGGCGCTAACGGTATTTGGCCTATGGATTTTGGCGCAGCCGCTGAGCCCAGCCGCCTAATACTGACGCTTTCAACTGCGTCGGAATATTATTTGGCAGTTAGGCTCTGCAGTACTCCGAGGCGCCTATCAATTACCAGTTTTCGGTGTTAGCACTGCACTCTGAATCAGCCGAGTTGATGCTACAGCGAACGCGCTTGATGATCTTCAGGCCTGGCTTGTCATAGATGCCCTGCTCAGCAATCGCAATACGTGAGTCGCGTAGCATGATGGTGTACTTGACCATATTTTCCGACGTTAAATCGCCCCAAGTCGCCGCAGGAATGTCTTTTTCTGCTTTGTTGATGAGCGACATCGCACGATTAAATTGACCCAACCAATACTGGCGTGACTTCAGACCAAATCCTTCAGGAAACTTCGTTTCGTTGATAATGATTTGGTACGTCAGAATGAGAATTGGGAAGCGGTTAATCGCACCTTTAGTACCAATGCCGCGATAAAGCTCTAGTGGCCGATAAGCCATGGCTGGGGCGGCGATGAAGTCCACAGAGCCATTGTTAAATTTGCCGGCAAAGTTTGTGATGTCGGCTGAAACCGGCTGCGCGCCAATTTTCTGAATCATGATGGCCTGCGCTTTATCGTAATCGAACGAGGCAATACGCTTACCCGCCAATGCCTCAACCGTATTAATTTTTCGATCATTAACCACAGGATAAGCCGTACCAAATGGGATGATTCCAGCGACTTCATAACGACCATTGACCATCAGCTTGCTAGCCGCGGGTGATGCGAAGGTTTGAATGGTTTTGCGCACCGTTTCATAGCTGGCTGGCATATCAACTTTGCCATTACGAATAATGGTCGACACACCTAATGAGTCGAGCGCCGCAGCTGTGGGGTTAAATTGGCGGGTACGAAAGCCGGTAGCCATCACCGCGTCGCATTCACCTGCTTTTAAGTCTTCGGTGGCTACACGCTCATCAGTGTAGGCTTTGATCGACATTTTTGCGCCCATGTTCTGAGCGGCTACGGCGTAGTCTTTGGCAATATTCACCATATCGCCAGCGCCACCGAGCAGGTCATAAACGCAGAGTGTTTGGTTTGCTTGAGCCATTGGCGCGGCAGAGGCCGCAATCAAAAAGACAGGGATAATCAGTTTTTTCATGTAGTTTTTCTTTTTATTATGGTGCCACGCTTGTATTGATACGAGTCCCTTACCACAACTGAACATGGCTTAAGTTTTTGCCTTAAGCCACGCTATACAATCCTCAGCTACCCGCTCCCAACCATCCTCATCAAGGATTAAATGGGCATTGTTCGGGTACTCGAGATAGTCGCAGCGCTCGCCATAAAGCGCTGCGTTTTTGCGACAGACACTGCTAGGCACAATGCGATCTCGCCCGCCAGCAATGCTTAACAATGGCGTTTTGTTGGCGTTGAAATCTACCGTCGCTGCGCCATTTTTTTGGAACATCGCAAAGACAATCTCTGCTGCTGCTCGTCCTGACTCATGCACTAAATCTGCAATACGAGTTGCCGCATCACTCTCGCTGAGCTCATTGAAGACGGCATAACGAGCCTCGCGTGCATTGAGCTTATTTGGCTTCTTCCAAAAGCCCGGCGTGCTGAAGATGCGCGTGGTGGCCGGCAACATAGATAGGCGCACAGGAAAAACGCCACGTGGTGCAGCACTACAAATCAAAATGGCGACTTTTGCCAAACCTTTAGCAACAAGCAACTGCGTCAACAAACCGCCCATAGAGTGGCCAATTAAAATAGGTCGCTCAGGCAATGTGGCAATAAACGCCGCAAGGTCATCGACATAATCACGCAAGCTGGTCGTGCCTAGCTCAGGATGTGGTGCACCCAAGGCATGATGGCGCAAGGTAGGCGTATGCACGGTATAACCTGCAGCTTCAAATGGCAGGCGATACGATGACCAAATCTCTCCCACACACCACATGCCATGAATCATCACAATTGGGGGTAAAGCGCTCATAGCGTCATTCCTAAGTTTTTAGCTCAATTAGTGAGACTACGTTCGGATGTATGGCCTTGCTTGCCACTTAACGACAATTTATTGTCATTACACGACAGTTGCCAGTGCTCATAATGACAAATTTAATACGCACAACAAATTTACGGGGCTACAAAGCGCTAGTGAGCTCGCTCGGTGGCGACCCTCAACAACTGCTGCAAGAGCTTCATGTTCCAGATGATTTAGAAGATAAAAACGACACTTTCATGCCATTTCGGCAGCTAGCCTTACTGCTCGAAGTCAGTGCCAATAGCCTGAACTGCCCAGACTTTGGCCTGCGCATTTCTCAATGGCAGGGGCCGAGTATTTTAGGCCCCATTGCCGTGATGATTCGCAACGCCGACACCGTTCAGTCGGCAATGGAGGATGTGGCTAAATACCTTCATGTGCACAGCCCTGCGCTCTCATTCAGCATTCTAGCGCCCGACTCAAATGGCAATATTTCTTTTGTTTTTCATATCGACGAGCCAAAAACACCTCTTGACCAAGCCTATGAGCTAACAATCGCAAATGCCGTCCAT
Source organism: Paraperlucidibaca sp. (assembly GCF_982810325.1). Lineage (NCBI taxonomy): Bacteria > Pseudomonadati > Pseudomonadota > Gammaproteobacteria > Moraxellales > Moraxellaceae > Paraperlucidibaca > Paraperlucidibaca sp. The sequence goes on along the minus strand of NZ_CEYEMI010000022.1, from coordinate 31,346 downwards.
GCCTTACGAATGTTAGGAGGTGAAGCAACATTGCCAGTCGCCCTACACTTCGCGCACAAACCAAATTCTGCACTAGACGTCTATCAAGAACGACTCGGCTGCCCTGTGTATTTTGAGCAAGAATGGTCTGGTTTTAAGCTCAGCCCCGAGCAATTAGCGCGCCCTATTGATCAGGCTGATACCGAAACGCACCGCCTCGCGATCAGCTATTTAGCCTCGTTTCATGCGCCTGGATCTAGCCTAACACCCAGAGTTATTGAGCTTATTCGCGGCTTATTGCCTACTGGCCAATGCCGCATAGAAACCGTAGCAGATGAACTCGCCATACATACTCGAACGCTGCAACGGCGATTACTGCAAGAGCAGCAAAGTTTCGATTCACTACTAGATAGCCATCGCCGCCAACTTGCCACGCGCTATCTGGCCGAAAAAGGCCTGCGCCTATCGCAAATCGTCGGCATGCTCGGCTATACCGAGCAAAGCAGCTTCAATCGCGCATTTCGCCGTTGGTTCGAGCAAACGCCCAGAGCTTATCGCCTGAGCCTGTCGTCTAAAGACAATTAATTGTCGCTTTTTGCCAATAACTAGCTTTCGCAGGGTCGTACAGTGGCATGGTCAATTCACTATGAGACTCATGCCATGCAAACAATAACAAAACCGCTGGATGTTCTAATCATTGGTGCCGGCCTCTCCGGCGTCGGTACCGCCTGCCACATTGCCCGTGAATTTCCCAATAAGACAATCGCCCTAATTGAGCGCCGTAAAACATTGGGCGGCACCTGGGACTTATTTCGCTACCCCGGCATTCGCTCCGACTCTGACATGGCCAGTTTTGGCTACGGCTTTAAGCCTTGGTTATCATCAAAAGTACTTGCCGATGGCCCAGCGATTCGTGATTACGTCATTGAGACGGCAAAAGAATTCAAACTCTATGAGAAAACCCATTTTGGTCTGCAAACTCAAACCGCCAATTGGTCATCGGAAGATAAGCTCTGGACATTAGTAACGCGCAATGAAGACAGTGGCGAAGAACAGGTTTTTACCTGCCGCTATTTGATTAGCTGTACCGGCTACTTCAATCATGACTATGGCTATCGCCCTGAGTTTCCAGGCGAGGAAAACTTCAAAGGACAAATCATTCATCCCCAGCAATGGCCTGAAGATCTCGACTACAGCAATAAGCGTGTTGTTGTCATTGGCAGTGGCGCCACTGCGGTCACACTACTACCCGCGATGGCTGAAAAGGTCAGCCATATCACCATGCTGCAACGCTCACCATCGTATGTTTTCGCGCTGCCAAACAAAGACAAAGTTTCCGATGCATTGGGTAAGTTTCTACCGGGCAGCGTGGTGTTTAAACTGGCTCGCGGCCGCAATATCGCCATTCAGCGCGCGCTATATATATCCTGCCGCCGTTGGCCCAATGCCATGCGTAAATTCTTGCTCTCGCAAGTTGAAAAGCAAATTGGCCCTGATATCGACATGCGTCATTTCACCCCAAAATACATGCCTTGGGATGAGCGTCTCTGCGTGGTACCAGACGGCGATTTGTTTAAGGCACTACTCAGCGGCAAGGCCTCAATTGAAACTGATCACATCGATCGCTTTACCGAAAAAGGCATTTTGTTGAAGTCCGGCAAAGAGCTTGAAGCCGATATCATTATTAGCGCAACTGGCCTTACCTTGCAGATGCTCGGCGGCATGGCGATATCTGTCGATGGCGAAGCTCGGCCGCTCAATGAGCAAATGGTCTATAAGGGCCTATTGATCGAAAATATCCCAAATCTGGCGTGGGTTTTTGGCTATACCAATGCGCCATGGACGTTGAAAGCCGATCTTGCTGGGCGCTATTTATGCCGCCTGTTTAAGCATATGGAAGCGGAAGATAAAACCGTCGCTATGCCCGTGAGCGCGCCAGGAATCGCGCTCGATGTCGGCATTGTAGACAGCTTGCAGTCAGGCTATGTGCAGCGCGCAAAGGACATCATGCCGCGTCAAGGCAAGCAGGCTCCATGGCAGGTCACGATGCATTACGGTAAAGATAAAGCCATGCTGCTGAAAGATGCTGTCGCCGATGAGGCATTGCGCATGCATTAAGGCTCTAGTGTAAAAAGTGGCGACAGCATTGTTCAATGCGGGATTTAACTGCTAACACCTTGGCGCTGGCAGCTAATTCGGAACATAATTGCCGCCACTTTTTTACAAAACTGAGCTGAGTTGATGGAAAAGATTATTGAAAAACTGATGTACTCATCGCGTTGGATTATGGCGCCAATTTATCTTGGCATGAGCCTAATCTTGCTCGCACTAGGCATTAAGTTTTTTCAGGAAATCTTCCACATTGTGCCCATTATTTTCAGCATGAGTGAAGTTGACCTGGTCTTAGTCGTACTGTCGTTGATCGACATTGTCTTAGTCGGCGGCTTGATTGTCATGGTCATGTTTTCAGGCTATGAAAACTTTGTATCGCGCTTAGATGTCGATGAAAGTGATGAAAAGCTAGGTTGGTTAGGCAAGTTAGATGCTGGCTCGCTGAAAAACAAAGTAGCGGCCTCCATCGTGGCAATTTCCTCGATTCATTTGCTGAAAATCTTCATGAATACCGAGAATATCGATAACGATAAAATCCAATGGTATTTGCTCATTCACATCACTTTTGTGGTGTCTGCCTTTGCCATGGGCTATCTCGATAAAATCACCAAAAGTACCGAAAGCTGATTTATAGCTCCTGAGTTATAGCGCCTCATAACCTCGGTTAAGGCGCTCAGGCTGCTCAAATTCATGCACACAGAAGTCGATAAAAAGCCGCACGCTGGGCAGTAGCCCGCGGCGACTGGGAAATGCCAAATGCAATATCCCAGGCCGTGGCAGCCAACCCGGCATTACCTCGACCAAGCGACCATCAGCGATAGCATCACCGGCCATCACCAAAGGTAAAGCCGCTACACCAACGCCACGCAGCGCCGCTTGATAAAGCGTACTCATGTCATTAGCTATGAGTTTAGGCTCGTGAGCTACTGTGATTTTTTCACCCTCAGGCCCGAGCAAATGCCATTCGGCACGACCTTGGCCATCGCCTAGATGCAAACTGGGCAGGCGCGCAACATCAGCAGGTTTTGAAAAAACAGCAGCTGCTTTGCCTTCAGCACTTTCCGTGTGGCTTGCCAATAAGCTCGGCGCGACCAACCAACGCTGGCAACTCCACGCCAAACTGCGCATCACCAAATCACTATCGCTTAATGGCGGAAAGCGCACGCGAATCGCCAAATCCATGCCCTCGCGCTGCACATCTACGACACGGTTGGTCACCTCGGCATGCACATTAACGCGCGGATAAGCCGCCATAAACGCCGCGATAAGCTCAGCAAACTCATTATTCATCAATGCCGGCGGGCAGCTTAAGCGCAAGGTGCCACGCGGCTCAGCCTGCAGCCTTGCGACCTGTTCATCGGCGGCGTCAGCCTCCACCAACATGGCTTGGCAGTGCCGATAATAGGCCTGACCAAGCTCTGTCAGTTGAAATAGGCGACTGCCGCGATGCAATAACTGCACCTGCAAACGCGCCTCTAAAGCAGCCACTCGCCGACTCAATGTCGCTTTCGGCACATCAATAACTCGGCTCGCGGCAGCAAAACCTTTATGTCTGGCCACCGCTGCAAAGTACTGCATATCGTTTAAATCACGCATTCATCGTTCCATATATGCAACGCTATGTCTTTATATAGCATCTTTGCACCATATTGTTCCAGATATAACCTGTGCACATCAACTCTGTACGTATCAACAAAAAGAGGAGCAAGGTCATGAAGCAAATCAAAGGCGTTTATGCACCACCTCGTCAACACTGGGTCGGCGATGGTTTTCCTGTGCGTTCACTGTTTAGCTATGGCATGCACGACAACGATATCAGCCCATTTCTACTGCTAGACCACGCCGGTCCTGCAGAATTTACACCCAGCGATAAACCTCGCGGTGTCGGCGTACATCCACATCGCGGCTTTGAGACCGTCACCATTGTTTATGATGGCGAAGTCTCGCATCGTGACTCGGCTGGCTTTTCCGACACCATTTATCCTGGCGATGTGCAGTGGATGACCGCCGCTTCCGGCATTTTGCATGAGGAGTTTCACAGCCCGCGCTTCAGCGAAACCGGTGGCACCATGGAGATGGCGCAACTCTGGGTAAATTTGCCAGCAAAAGACAAAATGACGCCGCCGCGATATCAAGGCATCGGCGCGAAAAAAATTCCAACAGTGGCGCTAGATCACGGCTCTTTGCGAGTTATTGCTGGTGATTACACCGGCAATGCAGGCCCCGCACTCACCTATTCGCCGATCAATGTTTGGGATTTGTCGTTACAGCCCGGTGGCGCTCAGGACTTCTCCGTCAGCGATGGCCACAGCTTGATCGTGGTCGTGCTGAAAGGTGAGGTCATGGTAAATCGCGAGCAAGCTATTGGCACCGATCACACCGTAGTGTTTGCGCACAATGGCGGCGATTTTAGCCTTGAAGCATTAAGCGATAGCAAAGTGCTCGTGCTTAGCGGCGAGCCGCTGAACGAGAACATCGAGGGTTATGGCCCGTTTGTGATGAACACTCGCCAAGAAATTAATCAAGCGATTGATGATTTTAACCACGGCCGCTTTGGCCAACTGTGATTAATAACTCCCATAAAGGAAGCAGACATGAAAGCAATTAAAGTACTCACCATTTCAGGCAGCCTGCGTAAGGCTTCTTTCAATAGCATGGCCTTGCGCACAGCCGAAGCACTAGCACCTGAAGGCATGAGCTTTACGCATGCCGATCTGCATGGCCTGCCGCACTACGACCAAGACCTACGCGACACGGAAATCCCAGCTGCCGTGCAAACGCTCGATGCGCAAGTGCGCGCCGCCGATGCCGTACTGATTGCCACACCAGAATATAACTACTCGATACCTGGCGTATTGAAAGATGCCATCGATTGGCTATCGCGCATGCCAGACCAGCCGCTCAATGGCAAACCAGTTGCCATCATGAGCGCCAGTATGGGCGTGATGGGCGGAGTGCGTGCGCAATACCATTTGCGCCAATCGTTAATCTTCATCAATGCCCATGTGCTCAACCGCCCAGAGATCATGATCGGCAGCGCACATGAGCGTTTCGATGCCGATGGCAAACTCACCGATGCCATGACTGAGAAACTCATACGTGAGCAGTTGGTTGCTCTCGCAGAATGGACCAATAGATTGCGTGCTGATCGCTAAGACAATGCGATAAAGTAGAGGCTCTTCGCACCGAGCCTCTACTCATGTCAGCCAATAAACATACTAATGCTGCCGCGCCATATGGCGTTGCTGAAGAAATCGCCAATGCTCTGAGCCACGGCCTTAGCATGGCCGCTGCCATTGTCGCCACCACGCTCTTGCTGGTGAAAGGCATGCCCACGCTGAGCACTGGCCAACTCGCCGGTGTTGCCATCTATGGCGCTAGTCTCATCCTGCTATTTCTCAGCTCAACGCTGTACCACAGCATCACTCACGCACCGAGCAAGGCCGCACTAAAGCGCCTCGATCATTGCGCTATTTATCTGCTCATTGCCGGCACTTATACGCCGCTACTGACCATCACGTTAGCGCACAGCGCATACGCTCAAATCATGCTAGTGGTGATTTGGGCATTAGCCTTTGCCGGCATCTTGTTCAAAATATTCCTCATCCATCGCTTTAAAAAGCTCTCACTCATCACCTATTTGCTGATGGGCTGGATCTCACTAGCATTGATTAATGAGCTGTGGGCGAGCTTGGCACGACCGGGTTTTTGGCTGCTGATCGCCGGAGGCCTCTGCTTTACCGTGGGGGCAGGCTTTTATGCTGCTAAGCAAGTGCGTTATACGCATGCGATTTGGCATGTATTTGTCGCCGCTGGCGCCGCCTGCCATTGCGTATTAATTGGCATGTATGTGCTGCCGTGAGCTAGCTTGGCAGCGCCACCATCGGTGCATCCAAGTGCCCAACTTTGACATAAATCAACGCGCCTTCTGCTCGCGTGAATGGCTGGTGGCGACTCCAGCGCGGGTTGCGTAACCAGCTGCCTGCGGGATAGTCGCCCTGCTCATCGCTAAATACGCCGTCGAGCACGAAAATTTCCTCACCACCTGGATGCGTGTGCGGATTAAAATGCGTATTTGGCGCCCACTTCACTAACGCCGTATCGACACCATCAGCACTGTGTAGAGGCATTACCGTTAAGCCCTCGACCATGCCTTGCCGCCAAGGTATTTCGCGCGTGTTAAGCCTAAGTGACTGCGAATCAGCCTCCGTAAACTGCCACAGCTTCACCAATAAAGTGCAGCCCTCACGCGAAAACGGTGCGTGTGAACTGCCCGGTGGATTTCGCAAATAACTGCCAGCGGGGTAATCACCTTGCTCATCAGAAAAAATACCTTCAAGCACGAAAATTTCTTCACCGCCGCCATGTATATGGGTGGGGAACTGTGCACCTGGTGCATAGCGCACCACGCTAGTCGCACGAGCCACTTCCGCTCCAATGCGATCAAGTACGCGCCGCACCACGCCACCACTTGGTGAGTCCAGCCATTGCGCATCTGCGGCAAAGCAGACCTCACGCAAACTAAAGTCAGCGCGCACTGAAGAGACGGCTGAATCAGCGCTGTAGGCATCTTGCTCAAAGTTGTTCATATAGATATTCCATGAGGATCTCAGGTCACCATCAAACCATTACCAAGCTTTAACTTAGTTGATGCTCAGGGTAGAAACAGTCGCGAAACCAAAGATGTCTAACCTGCGGAGAAATCAGGTTCTTTCAATTTAATCTGCTTCATCACCTGCTTCAGCAGTACACGGCACTCTGCCTTTGCTCGCGGATCATGCCATTCCTCTACATACAGGCCACGACCAATGCACTCGACATAGGCAGTGCGAAGACTCAAGTGCGAACTTAGCTCTTTCGCACGTAAAGCCTTTGCCGTGCCGTCGAGAAAATCTGCCGTTGCGCGAGTAGCACGCAGCCTATTCCAAACTAAACGAGTAGTTAATCGCGAGTTAGTTTTTTTGCATTCCTTCACTAACTCCATCACTGACTCAGTGGCCCAAATATCTGGCGCCGAAGCCGTTAGCGGCAGTAAAAGTAAGTCGCTAATGGCCATCGCTTCGCGTAAAAACTTAACACTGCGTGGCGGCAAATCCATCACGATAACGTCACATTGACCATCTAGTTGCTCAGCTGCTGCTGCCACTTGCGCAGCACTCTCGCAGCCTAAAACGATAATATTAGGGTCATCCCGTAAAGCTGCCCATTGTGAACTTGTGCCTTGCGGTAAATCTGCATCGATTAGCCCGACACGAAAATTTTGTGCCAGATAAGCTGCTAGATTAGTAGCCAATGTAGATTTACCTACACCGCCTTTGAGTTGTGCAATAACGATTATTTTAGCCATGCGCTATCAATAACATAGAGCTAAATCAGCTTGCTACCTCGCAAATATTACAAATGATCATTGCTCGACCAATCGCTACACAATGCATGGATTTGTTTCGTTACACTGTCACTCATCATCTCGGGAGTCGCTGTATGAATCGCCTAAAATCTGTGTTTATTTCGCTCTATATGACCATGCTCGTTGCTGGCATTTTCTACTCGGCATTTCGCATTGCCGTTGAAGGCCCAACCACCGCGTGGATGGGCCTGGCGATTGCCTCCATCGTGCCTGGCGCATTTTTTATGCGGCTGTTTTTGGCACCGGTTGCACGCACCGGTGAAGACCTGCGCTGGATGCCCTTACTCGGGCTTATCGCCGCTTGCATCTCCGTCACCTTAGCGCCAAATCAGCCTTGGGCTCTAATCACCGCCCTGCTTAATGGCGTCATTGGCCCAGTTATCTATATTCGTTGGTATTCGCGCTTTAGTAACCGAGACACTGCAACCTTAGCAGCAGGACAACAATTACCAAGCTTCGATTTAATCGATGCCCAAGGCAAAAAGGTCAGCAGCAAAGACCTGAGCAAAGGCACCACGCTCTGGCTATTCTTTCGTGGCAACTGGTGTCCCTTGTGCATGGCGCAAATTCAAGAAGTCGCCCATGACTATCAAGCCCTAGCCGCGCGCGGCGTGCGAGTTTGCTTAGTTAGCCCTCAGCCAGAAAGCAACACGCAGCAACTCGCCAAGCAATTTAAAGTGCCTATGGAGTTTTACTCTGATACCAATAACGCTGCAGCGCGAAAGCTTGGCATTTTAGCCGAGGGTGGCCTGCCCGCCGGCTTACAAGCCTTAGGCTATGACTCCGATGTGCCGATGCCAACAGTGATTATTAGCAAGGCTGGTGGTGAAATAATCTATAGCGACCTAACCGAAAATTACCGTCTTCGGCCTGAGCCACAAGATTTTATGGCCGCGATAGACGCTGCTGGGCTCTAGTTTTACCCAGTAGCTTAGGTGCTCTACTCTGGTCGAAACGGCGTTGCGCATGAGACAATGCGCACCATCCTTTTTCCCTTGCTACGTGGCAGCAGAGTTGCCCTGTCGGAGTTTCAATGTCAGCAAATTCGCCTACTTTAGTGCTCGATGGCAAAGCCTTATCATTGAAAATGGAGGCGCAGTTACTTGAGCGCGTCACTCGTCTGCGCGAAGACACCGGTCGCACGCCGATTTTGGCGACTATTTTAGTCGGCGATGACCCCGCATCCGAGACCTACGTAAAGATGAAGGGCAATGCCTGCAAGCGTGTTGGCATGGACTCTATTCGCCGCACCTTGCCTAGTGAAACCACGACAGAGCAGCTCTTGGCCGAAATTCAGGCACTCAATGCCAACCTCGATGTGCACGGTATTTTGCTGCAACATCCAGTACCCGAGCAAATTGATGAGCGCGCCTGCTTCGATGCTATCGCGCTAGAAAAAGACGTCGATGGCGTTACCTGCTTAGGTTTCGGCCGCATGAGCATGGGCGAACGCGCCTATGGCTCCGCTACGCCTGCCGGCATTATGACGCTGCTAAAGGCTTATGACATCGAGCTCGCTGGCAAGCATGCTGTGGTGGTTGGCCGCAGTGCTATTTTGGGCAAGCCAATGGCAATGATGTTACTTGGTGCCGATGCCACCGTCACCATTTGCCATTCGAAGACTCGCGATCTTCCTGCTCTAATCAAGCAAGCTGATATTGTCGTTGGTGCAGTTGGACGGCCTGAGTTCATTAAAGCCGAATGGATTAAAGATGGCGCAGTTGTAGTTGACGCTGGCTACCATCCCGGTGGTGTTGGCGATATTGAGCTAGCACCGCTGCATGGTCGCGTTAGTGCCATCACGCCAGTGCCAGGCGGTGTTGGCCCGATGACTATTGCTACGCTGATTGAACAATCAGTGACGGCGGCAGAACGCCAAGCAAGCTGAATCGGCTACTAAGCGGCTAGCCTCAGACAGGCTCAGAAACAAAAAAGGCCTCTTTTAAAAAGAGGCCTTTTTATTACGCACTATTTACAGCAAAAACGCTTAAGCAATACGCTCAAAACGCAATCCCGCATGTGCCGTTAAACGCGAAATCAAACGCTCACCAAACAAACTCGCCGGTGTCCAAAAACCACCCTCAAACTCTGTTTTTGGCGTATCAAAAGCCAGACACATTGCCGCTTGAGCCAGCATTTTGCCGGTCGAACCATAGCCTGGATCACGATCACCAAAGACCTTCACCGACAATGATTTACCTGATGCCGTGCGGCCAATAAAGCGCAAATCATAGAAGCCATTTTCTTGTTCATCAGGGCTTGGGCCCTCGCCTGGCGAAGGCAGAACTTTGCCTAATAGCGCACGCGTGGGCGAAAATGCAGAGCCGATCATCACACCGGCAATACCTGCCGCAACAACACCTGCTGTGATTGCGCCTTTAGCGCCTACGCCGGTGCACATGGCCTCGTCGTAGGTAAAACCCTCACCCCAAGGATGGCCTTGCAAGGCGTGGCTGCGATGCACCACACGCGTGTTCACGGTGGCCATCACGAAAGGTCCAACCCAACGCTTAAAGTCGGCATCGAACTGCACACCTTGCACATTAGGTTGGCGCACGCGCTTATAGTCGTCAGCTGGGCAAATAGCATAGGGATCGGTCATTTCACGACGCACAGCAGGGTCAGCCTTGGCCTCTTTCACTGCATTCATCAAACTCGCCACCGTGCCGCCAGAAGCACCACCGCGTATTTTCCAGACGCGCATTTTCACCGAATTACAGGGCTCACCCAAGCTGCTTTGTGCCTCTTGCTGCAAAAAGTGCACGCCAAGATCTGATGGTATTGAGTCGAAACCACAACAATGCACAATGCGCGCACCGCTAACTTTCGCCGCCTCGCCATAACGCTTGATCATGCGGCTAGCCCACTGAATTTCGCCCGTCAGGTCGCAATAATCCGTGCCCGTTTCAACACAGGCCCGCACCAATGGTTCGCCATAAAGCGCGTATGGGCCAACAGTCGAAATAATCACTTTAGTTTGCGCACATAAGGCTTGTAGCGAGGCTTCATCACTAGCATCGGCGATTAGCAGAGGTACATCGACACCTAGCTCGCCACTAAGCTCATCGAGCTTAGTTTGCGAGCGTGCAGCCATGGCCCAGCGCAAGGTGCCCGCAGGCTGATTGGCCAAATAACGGCTGAGAATTTTGCCGACAAAACTGGTGGCGCCAAATACGATCACATCATAAGGTTTCGTCATTGCAGTCTCCGTTTTGCCTGCATCAGGCAGTTAAATTAAGGCTGGTGGAGTCGGTCGGCTCACCAATAGCTTATCGATGCGCATACCGTCCATATCGACAACCTCTAAGCGCAGACCTTGCCAGGTCAATACATCGCCGGTTTGCGGAATACCGCCGACTTCAAATAAAACTAAGCCCGCCAGCGTTTGAAAATCGCGGCTAGCTTCAAGCTCTTCGGCCTCAAGCGGGAATAAATCGCGAAAGCGTTCGATAGACAAGGCGCCATCTAACAACCATGTGCCATCTTCGCGCGTCACTACATCTGGGTCACGTGAGCTCGCCTCAGATGGCAACTCACCAACCATCGCTTCCAAGACATCGGTCAGCGTGACTAGGCCTTGAATATCACCATACTCATCGACCACCAGCGCCATGTGCTGGCGACGTTTACGCAGCAGCTCCAGCAAAGCCATTGGCGTCATGCCCACGGGCGCGAAAATACCAGGCTTGGCCAGTAGCTCAATATCCCAGCCGCCGCCCTGCAGGTTGTGCTGCAGCAGCTGTGGCAACGACACTACGCCAATATAGTTGCCACGGCCATCGCGACACACCGGCAAATGGTTATACGGTGTTTGCGCGATTAAGGCTTTTTGCTCTTCCAAGCTATCAGCCAGATCAAGCCAGGTGATATCTGGGCGCGGCGTCATGATTAAGCCGAGATTCCAGTCATCCATGCGGAAAACATTGGCGACTAGCTCACGCTCGCTATGATCGAAAATGCCCGCCTGCGCACCCTCAGCCATCAAGACCTTAATTTCCTCTTCTGTCACCGGCGGATCATCGACACGCTTTACGCGCAGCAAATCCAGTACCAGCTCGGTCGACCAGCTTAAAAAACGCACGGCCGGATGCGTGATAAACAACACGCCACGCATGAATGGCCCAATGATTCGCGCAATACGTTCAGGCGACTGCATAGCCAAGCGCTTCGGTACTAACTCACCGATGATCAAAGAAAAGTATGTGATGGAAATGACCATACATGCCGTTGCTAAGACACTGGCGTAAGGCGCGATCAGCGGCATACCTTCAAAGATTGGCCGCAGCCGATCAGAAATAGCGCTCTCGCCAAAGGCACCGCTCATGACACCGATTAGCGTGATGCCAATCTGCACGGTGGAGAGGAAAAATGTGGGTTGCTCGGCCAGTTTCAGCGCGGCCTGTGCGCCTTTATCGCCAGCTTCAGCCATGTGTTGCAGGCGGATGCGACGGGAAGACACAATCGAAATTTCGGAAAGTGCAAAAACACCATTAAAGGTGATTAACAACAGAATCAGCAGTATGTCCATAAATGGCGGCGGGTAGTGACCGGTAGCGTGGATACGCCGCAGGCCGCATCATAACGCGGCACTACGATTTTCTCCTAGTACGGGGCGATCAATCGCTGGCCTTACGCCAACGCACACCCTCCCGACTAAACTCTACCGCCACACCCATACCGCTGAGCTGCTCGCGTAATTCATCAGAGCGTTGAAAGTTTTTCGCCGCCCGCACCTCAGTGATTTCCGCCACCAAGGCTTCAACTTCAGCCACAAATGCTGCATCGCCGGCACCCGCCTGGCGGAAGGCTTCAGGCTCATATTGCAACAAGCCAAGGATGCCGCCCAAACGCTTGAGCAAGTTGGCAAACTCGCTTGCCGCCGCACGATCGCCAGCTTTATCGCAGCGGTTAGCTTCGCGAACTAGCTCATACAACACCGCCAATGCTTCTGGCGTATTGAAATCATCGTTCATGGCGCTGCTGAAGCGTGCTTCGAACTCAGCCGCTGTCGCTGGCTCGCCCTGCGTGGCATCGACAAAAGCCCCTAGCGTGGCGTAGAAGCGCTCTAATGCCTGTTTAGATTGATCCAACGCCGCATCAGAGTAATTTAGCGGGCTGCGGTAATGACTAGCGGCAATAAAGTAGCGCAGCACTTCCGGGTGATAGTCTTTTAAGACTTCGCGGATGGTGAAGAAGTTGTTTAAGGACTTCGACATTTTCTCCGCATTTACTTGCACAAAGCCCACGTGCATCCACGCATTCACATAGGTCTCACCAGTGGCGGCTTCAGATTGTGCAATCTCATTTTCATGATGTGGAAACAGTAAATCGCCGCCGCCTCCATGAATGTCAAAACCCGAACCTAAGCAGCAAGTCGACATCGCTGAACATTCGATATGCCAGCCCGGACGGCCCTCGCCCCAAGGCGAACGCCATGATGGCTCGCCTGGCTTAACTGCTTTCCACAAAACAAAATCCATTGGGTCAGATTTCAGCTCGTCGACCTCAACGCGGGCACCAGCCTGCAAATCATCGAGCTTTTTGTTCGACAAGCGGCCATAGCGCGGGAAGCTCGAGACATCGAAATAGACATCGCCATTTTTTGCCGGATAGGCGTGGCCCTTATCGACCAGCTTGGTGATCATGTTCAAGATGTCATCGACATGATCGGTGGCTTTCGGCTCTAGCGTCGGCGCCAGTGTGCCGAGTGCGGCAGCGTCATCGTCCATCGCGGCGATAAAGCGAGCGGTGAGCGCATCTATGCCCTCGCCGTTTTCTTGCGCGCGACGAATGATTTTGTCGTCGATGTCGGTGATATTGCGCACATAAGTGACTTTAAAGCCCAAGTGACGCAACCAGCGCGTGATGATGTCAAACGACACCATGACCCGCGCATGACCGATATGGCAGTAGTCATACACCGTCATGCCGCAAACATAGAGGCTGACTTCGCCCGGCGTGCGTGGCACAAACGGCTGCTTACGGCGCAGCTCAGAGTTGTGCAGAACGAGGTTGGTGGCGGCTGGCAATAGACTCACTTGGCTTTACCCCAGGTGTCGCGCAGGCTCACGGTGCGGTTAAACACCAAATGCTCAGCACTGGCATCGCGATTGTCTAAGCAGAAATAGCCTTCACGCTCAAACTGATGTGCCTGCTCTGGCTCCGCACTCGCCAATGATGGCTCAACGCGGGCATCGGCGTAGACCACCAGCGACTCTGGGTTCATCAGCTCGCGATAATCGACTTCGCTACGATCCGGCATGGCATCAATAAACAGACGGTCATAGACGCGCACTTCTGCCGGCAGCGAATGGCTGGCCGAGACCCAGTGCACTACACCTTTGACTTTGCGGTCAGTCGGATTCACACCTAATGTGGCGAGATCGACCGAGCATTTGAGCTCAACCACCACGCCATCGGCATCCTTCACTACGTCATCACAACGAATGATGTAGGCATTGCGCAGACGCACTTCACCGCCGGGAATTAGACGCTTAAAGCCTTTCGGCGGCACTTCTTCAAAATCGCTGCGATCGAGAAAAATCTCGTGAGTGAACGGAATCTCGCGTTCGCCCATGTCGACATTGGGGTGGCGGCTAGCACGCAAAATCTCCAGATGATCAGCTGGCAAATTGGTCAACGTCACTTTCAAGGGTTTGAGCACGGCCATCGCACGCGGTGCGCTGAGCTCTAGTTCGTCGCGCATGCAAAACTCGAGCATGGCCATATCCACCACGCCATCGCTTTTGCTAATGCCAACGCGCTCGCAGAAATTACGTAGCGCCGCCGGCGGGCAGCCGCGACGACGCAGGCCAGAAATCGTAGGCAGGCGCGGATCATCCCAGCCACCAACCAACTGCTCGTCAACCAATTGTTTGAGCTTACGCTTGCTGGTCACCGTGTAGTTCAGATTCAGGCGGGCGAACTCGATTTGCTGCGGATGTGGCAATTGCGGCAGTTTATTGAGCAGCCAGTCATACAGCGGGCGATGCGCCTCAAACTCCAAGGTGCAGAGCGAATGCGTAACACCTTCGAGCGCATCGGAAATAGGATGCGTAAAGTCGTACATCGGGTATATGCACCAGGTATCGCCAGTTTGGTGGTGATGCTGATGGCGGATGCGATAGAGAATTGGATCACGCAGATTGAAGTTACCCGATGCCATATCAATGCGCGCACGCAGAATATGAGCTCCGTCGGCAAACTCAGCTGCCTTCATGCGCCGGAACAGGTCCAAGCTCTCCGCGACAGGTCGATCACGATACGGCGAGTTAGTGCCTGCTTGCGTGAGCGTGCCACGGCCTTCGCGGATCTGCTCAGGTGTTTGCGAGTCGATGTAAGCATCGCCCTGCTCGATCAGCTGCTCAGCAAAGGCATAAAGCTGATCAAAGTAGCTCGAGGCATACTGAATATCGCCGGCCCATTGAAAACCAAGCCACTGCACATCACGCGAAATCGCATCGATATACTCTTGAGATTCCTTTTCGGGGTTGGTGTCGTCGAAGCGTAGGTTACAAACACCTCCAGCTTCCTGCGCAACACCAAAATTCAGACAAATCGACTTCGCATGACCAATATGTAGGTAGCCGTTGGGTTCTGGAGGAAATCGCGTGACCAATTGAGTGGTTTTACCGCTGGATAAGTCGTCGGATATACGGGTTCGGATAAAATCGCTGGCTTCTAGCATGGTCTGACTGGCAAAATTAAAGAAGGGAGTCTACCCCGCGGCTCATCAGCCACTCAACCAATAAGGCGCGTTTGCCGCCGCTAATCATTTGGAGCACTCGCATGAAGGTTGCGCTTAACACGAACTACGGCCGTATTGTCTTAGAACTCAATGCCGAAAAAGCCCCAAAAACTGTGGCTAATTTTGCTGAATACGTAAAAAGTGGTCACTACAACGGCACGATTTTCCATCGCGTCATCGACGGTTTCATGGTCCAAGGCGGTGGTTTCGATGACAAGATGAAGCAAAAGCCTACCAATGCACCGATTCAAAACGAAGCCGACAACGGCCTCACCAACGAGATCGGCACTGTCGCCATGGCACGCACCATGGATCCACACTCAGCGTCGGCACAGTTTTTCATCAACGTTGGTAACAACGGTTTCTTAAACCACAGCGGCAAAAACCCACAAGGTTGGGGCTACGCCGTGTTTGGTAAAGTTTCCGAAGGCATGGAAGTGGTTAATAAAATCAAAGGCGTGCCCACAGGCAATGCCGGTGGCCACCAAGACGTACCGCGCGATGGCGTGGTGATCGAGTCTGCTGAAATCATCGCTGAATAAGCCATGAGCCAAACACTGCTGGTCTCCGATGTGCACATCAGTGCCGACCTTACGCGCGTCAACGCAGGCTTTATGCATTTGCTTGATACGCTGCCGGCTAACTGCCATCGAGTCATCGTGCTTGGCGACTTATTTGAAGTGTGGGTAGGCGATGATTTTGCCTCGCCCACACTGAGCGCAATAGAGGTTGCCTTTAAGCGTCTTACCGCACGTGGCGTGGAGTTGTTATTTTGCCACGGCAACCGCGACTTCTTAATGGATGCTGGCCCTGCTGGCAGCGAAGCATTTAGCGCACGTGTCGGTGGCCGACTAATGGCTGAACACGAGGTCATCGACCTGCATGGCACGCCTGTGCTGCTCATGCACGGCGACCAACTCTGCTTAGATGACAGCGCTTACATGGCGTTTCGGGCGCAAGCGCGCAGCGAGGCATGGCAGCAAGGCATACTTTCGCAGCCGTTGGACCAGCGCATGCAATTAGCTGAGTTTTGGCGTATGCAAAGCCAAGCGGCCAACAGCAATAAGCCCGAAAACATCATGGATGTGAATGCAGATGAAGTCGTGCGCGTGCTCACGGAAGCAAATGTGCTGACACTTGTGCATGGCCATACGCACCGCCCGCAACAACATGCCCACTTACTAGCCGATGGCCGGGAAGCGACACGTTTTGTCTTAGGCGATTGGCGCGAAGCTGAAGGCCAAGCCGTGATTGCCTGGGCTAACGACAGTGGTATTCATTTAGAAGACTTTCGCTTTTAAACGCCTTTTGGCGGCCGCAAGTCCAACAAATTATGGACATCTTCAGCAGGGTCTTGCATCGGGAAAATATCGCCTTCGGGCTTACCCGCAGGCCCACGTGCTGTCTCTACAACTGCCAATACATCGATCGTGCATAGCGACTGAATCGCTTCATCTTGAATGCGTGCATTCACTTCTTTGACGATTTGATCGCGCACTACAGGATGTACTAATTTCATTTTATCCAGCACTTCGCTGGGTGGGTTCTCACCAACGAGTACAATGCTGACACTTTTGCTGGTGACCAAATGCGGCACCATACGCAGCAGCACTGGCTCATAAGTTTCAACATCAATATTAACCGTAATGGTGACATCGAGCGCATAGCGCAAACTCAAGCCGAAAATCTCAACATCAAGCTTTAGATTGCCCTGAATCGCTAGCAAAAAGCTGATTTCTGGCAACTTCTCAAGATCTGGGTCTACACGAATATCTTTTAATTCAAAAACATAGGAAACAACAAAAAGCTCAGCGGGCAGCTTGCGAATGGAGCCAGCCATGGTCGACTCCAACGCTGCCTCAATTTCGGTACCAATACGCCGTGCCGTGACCACTTGATGAATAAAATTGTGGCCGAATTCAGCGTAACTGATTTTTTTACCCATCTTCACCGTTTACGCCCCATTCATTCGTCATCCATAACCGCCATAGCGGCGATAAATCTAGCGCCAATAGCTCACGCGCCGCCTAAATCCAACATTGGTTTGCTCAACACTAACACGCTAAAAGCGGCCTCTGTGTGTAAACTTTGCAACTGCGCAACCGCACTCAGGCGCACAGGGTTAGCTTTCCATGCGTAAGGCGTCATCAACAACAAGTCATTGATAGCGGCTTGATCAAGGCTGATGTCGTAGCGCACTTCCTTCTGCAACACGACCTGAAAGTGCTCACTCGCGGCCTCAGCAAACTTGCTTGGCTCATGGTCATGAACTTGCTCAAACAAGGCTTGGCGATAGCTAAATAAATGCGCAGGCGCTGGCGTGACAACGACCACCTGCCCGCCCGGCCTCAGCAAACGTAGCATCTCCGCAAGCGGGACTGGCGCGAAAATACTGGTGATGGCATCGGCACTGGCATCGGCTAGCGGCACGGCGGCGACACTTGCCACCGCACAGCGCAGCGCCGGATACGTTTTCGCCGCCATGCGTATCGCCGGTTTAGCAATATCGAGCGCGATAACTTCACAGGCAACATCGTTTAATGCTGCGGTGTAATAGCCCTCACCACAGCCGAGATCAATTAGTGTTTGGCACGGCGTAATGACTTCAGTCAGGGCATCACGCAGCGGCTGATAAAATCCGCCATCTAAAAAGCGCCGCCGAGCCTGGAGACTTTCTATGGTATCGCCGGGCGATAGTGATTTTTTCTGCTGCACTGGCAGTAAATTGACATAGCCCTCACGCGCAATATCAAAGCAATGCCCAGCCTCACAACGATAACTTTTACTAGTCGGCGAAGTGCTTTCCAAACGCAGCTCATGAGTCGACTCAGTGACCTCTAACGGCTCAGAGTCTTGCTCGCCAATGGCAGCATCAGGCACTGTGTTCGCTGCCCTTATTGATGCTGCTGCGCAGAGCGGGCAGCGCCACGGCGTCATGCTTGTGCTCGCGTTTGAGATTGCACTTGAATTTGCGGCACGCCACTGTGAAAGCGCATCTCAACATCGGGCGTAGAAATCAATTCAGCCTCCACTTCGCGGAAAAATGCCACGCGCTCAGCGATAGGCTCACTGCTATAGCATTGCGCCAAGCCTAAATAATGAGTGAAATGCCGCGCCTCAGAGCGCAACAAAAAGGTATAGAAGCGCTTAAGCTCATCGTCGAGATACTCCGCTACTGCCGCAAAACGCTCGCAAGAGCGCGCTTCGACAAAAGCTCCAATAATCATTAGGTCGACCAAATGCGCAGGCTCGTAAGTGCGCACATGCTGGCGCATACCGTTGGCATAGCGGCTCGCTGACAATGGTCGATAGCTGATGCCACGCTTAGCCATGAGCTCGCGCACTTGCTCATAGTGCAGTAGCTCTTCGCGCGCCAATTGCGTCAGCTCGGTTTGTAACTGCTCGCGATCGTTGTAGCGAAACAGCATATTCAGCGCCGTGCTTGCGGCCTTTTTTTCACAATTAGCATGGTCTTGCAGCAGTGTCGGTAGATCGGCTACGGCAGCCTGCACCCAGGCATCGGTAGTGGCCGCGCCGAGAAAATCACGTACGGGCTGAAGAAAATCAGAACTCATGAGCTAGCTATCATCAAAATCAAGTGGCCTGCAGTATAGCGAAAGCGGCACTATCTTGGAGCACGGCAAATCATCGTCTATGCTTGGCGCCACTTTTATTTAGTAGCCGCAATATGAATACCCCACCGCTAGCGCCCCCAGATCTAGACTTCAAAGATCGTATATCGATGGTTGCATTAAAATGGCTGGCGAAGCTGCCCTTGCCAATGCTGCAACGCATAGGGCAGCTGATTGGCCAATTTGTCGCCGCCTTTCCGCACACCGGCGTTTACCGCACGGTCTTACGCAATCTCGAACGCGCGCATCCCAAGCAAAGCCGGCAATGGCACCAGCACACAACTAAAGCCAGTATTGTCAGCACTGCCATGACTGCGTTGGAGTTTGCCAAAACCTGGGGCATGCCACCGGAGTACAGCTATAAGCAAATCCGCGATGTGCATGGCCGCGAACTTTTTTTGGAGTCAATAAACTCCGGCGATGGCGTGATGTGCATCGTGCCGCACTGGGGCACATGGGAATTTATGAACGCTTGGGTCAATGAACACACGGCTCCAACCATCATGTACAAGCCGGGCAAACAGCCAGGGGTAGATGCTTTAGTTTGGGAGGCGCGCAGTCGCTTACGCGCTAATATTGTGCCCACTGACGACAGCGGTGTGCGCGCCACCTTTAAGGCGTTACGCAAAGGTGGTTTCACGGCGATTTTGCCGGACCACACACCTAACGATAATGGCGGGATCTTCGCGCCATTTTTCGGCACCTCAACTTGGACTGGCGTGATGGTGCCAAAGTTGATTCAGCGCACAAAATGCCGCGTTATTGTGATGGGCTGCATCCGCCGCAATGATGGCCATGGCTTTGACCTCTATATCTTGCCCGCCGACCCTGCCGTGCATGACGACGACCTTGCCAACGCGGCTGCAGCCATGAATCGTTCCATGGAAACCTTAGTCGCGATTGCTCCAGAGCAGTATCAGTGGACCTATAAGCGCTTTAAGAAAAATGAACATGTAGGTGATTTTTATCGCTCGTGAGCGATAAGCCTCAAGTCAAACGTCTTAGTCGGCTGACCAACGGTAAGGCTTGTTACTGACCACTTAGGTGGACTTAGTAGTCGCAACTATCTATCGATTTAGCAAGCACTTAGCCCTGCATAGTCAGGGCTTTTTTATGTGTTATCGCTAAGGCAATACGCGCTCATATAGCCAAAGCATCTATCAAATTTGAGTCACGCCAGCAGGCAAAGGCAAGCGGCTGATGCTTAAGCAGTGCTTTCTCTCGACGAATCTACAGGCGCCCATAGCACGATTTGTTTTTGGCCAAGTGCAAGCCTTCATGTAAGAGTCAGTGTGTCGCCACAGAGCAGGGAGCATCACATGACTGTTTTGACCGGGTTAAGCCTAGCAACACTGCTGCTGTTTAATATTTGGGCATTAATCGCGGAGCCGATTGAAGGCAAACGTTTTAACGAACCCACATAAGTAATAGGAGCCCGCATTAACCACCTAGCCATACCACTGATCATCCGACCAGTAACCGAAAACCCCCTTGTTACCACCAACTGACTCGCTATACTGTCCATATACACAGTATAGCGAGCACATATCATGAATAGCCTAGCCTCTGCCCTCACCCTAGTTTTACTAATGATTAGCGTCTGGGCGTTGATTATGAATAAACCCGACCTCGGACCTAATGCAGACTCGAGCAGCACAAAAAGCTAAGAGTCGCTCACACTCTTGCGTTAACCTTAGCCTTGTAGAGGACACTTGTGGCTTTTCAGCTGCTAGTCTGCTTCAAAATTGCTAAGGACCTATCGCATGAGCGCCGGAACTTTTTCTCATCTTTGTGCGCGTACACCCGCCCTGGATAACCCCGACTTAGCGTCATTGCGCGAGCAGATACGTTTTTATTTCGATAGCACTTTTACGCTGTATGAGCGCCTGTTCGACACGCTAGCTTGCGATGAGGCCTATTACCGCAAGTCCATTAGCCTGCGCCATCCGCTCATTTTCTACTTCGGCCATACCGCCACATTTTTCATTAATAAGTTTTTGTTGGCGCGGTTAATTGACACACGCGTTAATGCCCACTTTGAGTCGCTGTTTGCCGTTGGCGTCGATGAAATGAGTTGGGATGACTTAGACGACGCCCATTACAACTGGCCGACAGTTGCTGAAGTAGCTGAATATCGCCGCCAAGTTCGCAAAGCAGTGCTGCACGTCATCGACACCATGCCGCTCACCGGCCCTATCACTTGGGATCACCCGTGGTGGGCAATTATCATGGGCGTTGAACACGAACGAATTCACTTAGAAACCTCGTCGGTACTCATACGCCAACATGATTTGCATTTGGTACGCCCGCAAACGGCTTGGGCTCCTTGCCGTCAACACGGCGTCGCGCCGAACAACCGCTTATTAACCGTTAGCGCTGGCACTGTAGAGCTAGGCAAAACTCGAAGTGATCATTACTACGGTTGGGATAACGAATACGGTCATCATAAAGCGGCAGTCGAGGCGTTTGAGGCCAGCGAATTTTTAGTCAGCAACCAAGAGTATTTGGTCTTTGTAGAGGCGGACGGCTATCTCAACAAAGACTATTGGAGCGATGAAGGTTGGCATTGGCGCGAATTCAGCGGTGCCACACAAGCAACTTT
The DNA here is from genome assembly GCF_982810325.1 of Paraperlucidibaca sp. Lineage (NCBI taxonomy): Bacteria > Pseudomonadati > Pseudomonadota > Gammaproteobacteria > Moraxellales > Moraxellaceae > Paraperlucidibaca > Paraperlucidibaca sp. The sequence continues at coordinate 9,867 of NZ_CEYEMI010000022.1, read as the reverse complement.
CTGGCGTAAAGACTCACACGGCTATCGCCTACGCTTGATGACTGAAGAGGTTGCCATGCCGTGGGATTGGCCAGTTGAGGTCAACTGCTTAGAAGCTGAAGCATTTTGCCGATGGCTAAGCGCAAGTACTGGCCAGTGCATTAGCCTGCCGACCGAAGATCAATGGCATCGCTTAGCCGATGCTTGCGGGCGTAAAGAAACACCGGCGCGCACGGCGGCCAATGCCAATATTCATCTCGATCACTTCGCCTCTTCGTGCCCAATTAACCAGTTTGCTCACGGCGACTTTTACGATGTTTCGGGCAATGTTTGGCAGTGGACGCAAACCCCGACCTATCCTTTTCCTGGCTTCGATGTTCACGCCATTTACGACGACTTCACCACGCCTACCTTCGATGATCGCCACAACCTAATGATGGGTGGCTCATGGATATCCTGCGGCAATGAATCTCGCCGCAGCGCGCGCTACGCTTTCCGCCGCCACTTTTTCCAGCACGCCGGCTTTCGCTATGTGCAGAGCTCACAGGAGCCCACCGTGACCCCGCAATATTATGAAACCGACCGCCAACTCGCCGAATACGCCGAGTTTCATTACGGCGATACATTTTTCGGGGTCGATAACTTCCCTAAAGCATTAGCAGATATCGCCATTGAGGCCTGTGCTGGCCGCCCAATGCGCAGCGCACTAGATCTTGGCTGCGCCACTGGGCGCTCAAGCTTTGAGCTCGCCCGCGCCTTTGACCAGGTAAGCGGCATCGACTTCTCGGCCCGCTTTATCGATCTCGCTGCCAATCTCGCCACTAGCGGCAGCGTACGCTACACCTTGGTCGATGAAGGTGAATTGATCAGCTATAAAACTCGCACGCTAGATGAGTTAGGTCTGAGCGAGTCGGCAAATAAAGTCCGCTTTAGCCAAGGCGACGCCTGCAACTTAAAGCCTAATTTCACTGGCTATGACTTCATATTGGCAGCCAACTTGATCGACCGGCTTTATGACCCCGCACAGTTTATTGCGCAGGTGCATGAGCGCTTAAATATCGGCGGCGTGCTGATGATTACCTCGCCCTACACATGGCTCGCAGAACATACGCCGCGCGAAGATTGGCTAGGTGGTTTCAAGAAAGATGGCGAAACCTACACCACCTTCGATGCGCTGCATGATCATTTAAGCGCGCATTTTGAACCGCTGCGCGAGCCTATGGATGTGCCTTTTGTGATTCGCGAAACACGCCGGAAATTTCAGCACAGTGTCAGTGAGGCGAGCTTTTGGGTACGTGTGCGATGAGTTTCAATTTCGACGAAGAGTTAGATCGAAGCGGCACTGGCAGCGAAAAATACGATGCACGTAAACGGCTATTTGGTAGCGATGACATAACTCCGCTCTGGGTAGCCGACATGGATTTTGCCGCGCCAGCCTGCGTTAGCGAGGCCATCCAAAAGCGCGCCATGCACCCGATTTACGGCTACAGCATGGTGCCCGAGCACTTACTCAGTAATCTGCAGCGCTGGGTAGCCGAGCGCTACGACTGGCACCCAAACCAAGATGAAATACTGCTCTCGCCCGGCGTAGTGCCCGTGCTTTACGCTGCGGTGAATGCGCTCACGAAAGCTGGCGATGGCATCATCGTCATGCCTCCAGTATATCCACCGCTGTTTAAAGCCGTCAGCGATAATCAGCGCGAGCTCATTCTTAATCCTCTGCTCATCACGCATCGTGATCAAAGTCAGAGCGTCGATAAAGGCGCCGAATGCCTCAACGCACCCGCACAAACTTTGCATTACGAAATCGACTGGGATGGCCTTGAGCTGTGCGCGAAAAAAGCAAAAATGCTGCTGTTTTGCTCGCCGCACAACCCCGTTGGCCGTGTTTGGACACGCAGCGAATTAGCGCGACTACTCGATGTTGCCGAGCGCCACGACCTCATCATCATTTCCGATGAGATCCACGCCGACCTCACGTTTGTGCCACACACCGTACTTGCGACACTACCAGGTGCAAAAAAGCGTGTAATAACCGCAATGGCGCCAAGCAAAACCTTTAATATGCCTGGCCTTGGTCTGGCTTGGTTAGTGGCACCAGAAATCGCTCAGCGAGAAGCCATTAAGGCGCAATACGCCAAGCTCGCCATCCATGTGAATAACCCTTTGTCGATGGTAGCCACCGAAGCCGCCTACGGGCATGGCCACGACTGGCTCGCCGCCTTGCTTAACTATGTCAAAATCACTCACGATGAAGTCGTAGCGCGACTCGCCGAGCACCCACAGGCACCTCAGGGCATTGCTGCAGAAGGTACCTACTTACTGTGGTTAGATTGCCGCCACACAGGCCTAGATGATCAAGCACTACAGAGGCACTTTGTCGAAAAAGCCAAGCTGGGCTTAAGCGCCGGCGTATTTTTTGGCGAGGCTGGTCGCGGCTTTATGCGAGTAAATTTGGCCGCACCTCGGCGCATAGTTTCAGAAGCCATCGAGCGCCTAATCGAGAGCTTTACTCAACCTAGCTGAGCCGCATTATCTAGGTTGAATGATAGCTCTTGCAGCAACTCGCGCACCTCATCATTCAGGCCGTTTAAGTCCCAACATTGCTCAATACGTTTCGACAACTCACTAATCTCGGTGAAGCCAACAAAGCCGGCCTCACCAGCAAGCTTATGTATCAGAAACTTTAAGTCATCTTGCCAATCGCCTTCGCTATTATCGATAAGCGCACTATAGGCGTCGCGGAATGCCGGCACGCGCTCTTCAAAGAAGCGGGAACGAAAGCGCCCCATAATCTCTTGCCACTCATCGCCGGCTTCCAGCTCTTGCGCTGAAATAACAGTAGCGGCACTCCCTGTAAGTACCTGAGTGGATGTTACTACTAGGCTTTTTGCGGCCACTCTTTTCACGATAGCGACTAAATCATCGACCACAAAAGGCTTGGTAACAAAGTCATTCATACCGGCATCAAGCGCAAGCTGCTTTTGCGTACTCAGAGCGCCTGCGGTTAAAGCAATAATAGGTAGCTCACAAATACTTAATTTCTCGCGAATGATGCGTGTCGCCGTAAAACCATCCATTACGGGCATTTGAATATCCATTAAAACAATATCAAAATCACTAGCCCGCTGCTCAAGTAAATCAACAGCCATCTGGCCATTGTTCACTGTAGTCACTAATGCACTCTCATTACGTAGAATATGCTCAGCCACTTCTAAGTTAAGCTGGCTATCATCTGCCAATAAAATACGAATACCAGACAGCTTCTCGCCTAAATGAGTCAGCCCAAGCTCTGGATGAGCACGGTAATTAAGTACATTTAAAACTGCATTTTGCAAAGCAGAGCAAGTAATAGGTTTAATAATAATTGAATCAACCTTTTCACTAGCATCATGCATATGCAGAGTATCAGTGGATTGCGGCTTCACAGTTACCAAAGTAACAGGCGGGTTTACATTTTTTGCAAGTTTTAGCATTTTTGTTAAAGCATTTAAACCATTATCATCTGGCAGTTGCCAGTCGGCTAAAACAATATCGTAATTAGCATTATCTTGAACGGCCTGCAGCATAGCGGCTGCACTTGTAACAACATCAGCTTGCCAGCCTAAACTGGCTGCCATTTTTGTAAAGTTCTCGCCGCTACGCTCATCACAGCCAAAAAGTGCTCTTAAACTCAAGTCTTTATTTTTCGTAAACATGCTCTCAGTGTCAAGGAGGAATGGCACAGTCAAAATAAACTCACTGCCGCCTCCCTCAATACTGGAAACAGAGATATTTCCTCCCATTAGCATGGCCAAACTTTGACTAATAGTTAGTCCCAGGCCAGTACCTCCGAATCGACGAGTAATTGTAGTATCACCTTGACTAAAGGAGTTAAAAATGTTTTCAAGTTTATCAGAACTAATACCTATTCCAGTATCTTTGATTATGAACTTTAAAACTACAGAGTTATCTACAGTGCTTTTCGACACCACATCAATCGCAACAGAAACTTCACCTAAGTAAGTAAATTTGAGAGCATTGCTAACCAGATTTCTTAAAATTTGAGTTAGGCGAACCATATCTCCAATTAAATATCTCGTGTTGTTTGGTGGCGAATCTATAATCAGGTCGATTGACTTATCTGAAACCGAGCCAGACATTAAGCTCGCCAATTGATCAATCACCTCGCATAAATCAAAAGGTGACTCATCTAATGATAAATGGCCGGCCTCAATTTTAGAGAAGTCTAAAATATCATCAATAATACCCAGCAGTGATTGACTCGCGCTTTGAATTTTTTGCACCATGCTTAAAGCTGCAGGAGACATTGTTTGGCGCTCAAGTAAATAGCCAAAGCCTAAAATTCCGTTCATTGGCGTTCTTATTTCATGGCTCATATTAGCAAGAAATTCACTTTTTGCTTGATTAGCATCCTCAGCGGCTAACTTTGCATCACGCAGGTTAATATCAAGTAGATGGCGTGCAGTCACGTCTGTACGCATAGACACATAGCGCTCGACCTTACCATCAGTACCAATAAATGGCGCTATAACTGTATCTACCCAATATAAATCACCACTCTTAGAACGATTGCACACTTCTCCATGCCATGCGTGACCTTGCGCTATGTTACGCCAAACATCTTGCCAAAACTTTCTATCATGTTCTCCAGAGTTAATTATCTTATGCGTATTACCAATTAACTCTTCACGTAAATAACCGCTAATTCCACAAAAATTATCGTTAACCTCAATAATTACACCCTTAGAGTCTGTAACTGAATATAAAAGCTGTTGATTTAAAGTGCTTAGCAAAACTTCGTTTTCACGTAAAACCTGCTCTAATCTATGCTGACTATCTTTAAAGTCCGTTATATCATGACCAATAACATAAAATCCTTTTTGTTCACCGTCGACAAAGTCCGGAATATAGTTGACTGATGATGCAATAGATCGACCATTAGGGTCTTTGAAACGTGACTCAAATGATTGAGCTTCACCTTGTAACACACCGATTATATAATGCTCATTTTTTTTATATAGCTCATCACCAATAACTTTATGCATTTGCATGCCAGTCATTACCTCTGGATCATGGCCGAACCATGCTAGATAAGACCTATTAGCCATGCGATTGCGCAAATCACAATCCCAATATCCTATTATAGATGGAACCGCATCAAAAACTGTTTGCAAGTCACGCCTTGCTCGATCCAACTCATGAGTTCTTTGATTAAGTGCATAAGCTTGTCGACGAATATATAAAAGTGAAATATATAGCAGCAGTGTCGCTAGTATTCCAACTGTAAAAACTCGTACGCCAGAACTAATCGGAGATGCAAGACCTAAACGTTTAACAAATAATTCTGTCGCATTTAACTCAATTCGCCACTGCCTGCCATAAACATTAACATCCATAACCTGATATAAATCGTCAGCCACCTTGTCATCAGCAGATTCATTTGTATAAAAATACTTAGCATCTTTATTCCTAGATATATCAGATAACCTAACAATAAACTCACCGCTGCTCATAACATAACCAGACAAAACCTCATCTATCAAAAGTGGCAAATAGGTAAGCCCAATAATATCTAATGGCTTTTTACTCGAGCGAATTGGCATAACGAGCAAAAAACCCATATTAGGTTTGTCTTTTGCTTGCTGCAGAGTGATTGGTGGCGTTAGCGCAGGCTTATTAGTTTCAATTGCAGTTCTAATTGCTTCGTATCTGCGATATTCCGATGCTATATCTAAGCCAATCGCTTTCTCATTACCTTCTAGCGGTTCTAACCTCTCAATAATCCATTTATCATCATCATGCTCAGATATTTGATTTATTTCATACTCAGTGTCCCACTCCTGGGTAAAGCTTGAAATGAAGTTTTTCTCACTTTCTTTTGGAACTCTCCTGACAAATCCAAACCCATGCGCTCCAGGAAATGTGCGATGCATATCTAGCTCTTGCACATAGCCTTGAAACTCTCTTCGATTATAAATATTACCACCAGAGGCATGCATGGCGCCGCGAAACCCAATGAGACCTCGCTCGTAAATCTCTAAACGTTCTTTCAGCAAGGTTTTAAACTGCTGCGATGAGTCGGTTAAGCGCGACTGACTAAGCTCGATGTTTGACTCTAAAACTTTCTGACCGGTCATTACTGCTAGTAAAAAGCTGATGAGCAACAACAGCGTTGCGGAGAGCAACGGGTTGACCTTGGCAAGCGACAACGCTATGTGATTCCGACCTGTCAGAAACTGAATCATAATTACACCAACGGTGGCTTTAAACTCGAATGAGCATATCTAACCGAGAATGGCTGTAAGCATGCTGCGCTTGCAACTACCAAGTTGTAAGCGCAGCAAATAATTTCGTTTTATTCGGTTAACTTTTGTCTAACTATTTCTCACGTTACACCATTTGCCGAAATTTTCGCCAATCCCCTATCAGATGTGTTGTCAGAAACCTCCACCTTGGGTATCATGCGCGCCACATTAGACGCTTAGCTCAGTTGGTTAGAGCACTACCTTGACATGGTAGGGGTCAGCAGTTCGAGTCTGCTAGTGTCTACCAAATACCGAAACCCGCTAAGCCTTGCGCCTAGCGGGTTTTGTGCTTTCTGGGGTTTGAAAAATCTGCAGGCCACGCAGCCTTAAAAGCCATCTGGACCAAATCTGGACCAGATCTTGACCATTATTTCTGATTATCTTGAGGGAGTTGATCAACTTCCTCAACTTCGTTGGTCAGAAGATGACCAACTTTGACCCCTACCCTAAAATGTCTGTTCTGCAGCTAAAGCGCGTGAAAATCATTCAGCTTCTTTTTGAGGTGCACTTGAGTCGAACTCGAGTAGATCTTTAACTTCGCACGCAAATAGACGGCAAAGCTTATCTAGCGCATCCATATCCAGTCGTTGCACTTCATCTTTGTACATCAGCGTCAGCATTGTGCGTTTGATGCCTGTCTCTCGCATCACATCAGCAATGTTCATTTTACGCTCGCCCATTAAGCGCCCTAGATGACAACGAATCATAGATAAATCCAAATAATTACACTTAGGATGAAAAAAATACTTGCAGAGTCTAATTGGTTCAGTTAAATTCAACTTAGAGTGAAATTTTGCTAAATCAATAGCACTTTCTCCACTCAGTTGATGATCAACCAGAGGGTACAGATATGCAAGACCTAACGTTTTTGACCACCGAAGAGCTAGCGAAAAAAATCCGCTACTCAGCGCGCTACATTCGTCGCCATCTTGTGGATTACAAGCTACATGAAGGCGTGCATTACACACGCCCTTTTGGCGGAAAAAAAATGCTGTTTATTTGGGAGCGCATTCAAGAAGAGATGAATGTAGACCAAATGAGCATTCCTCTCGCATCAGGAGGAATCTGCCATGGGTAACATTCGCGTGCAGCCAAGCGGCAAGCTGTATTTTGATTTCCGCTACCTTGGGAAGCGTTGCCGCGAGGTGACTGCTCTGCCAAACACAGCTCCTAATCGCAAACGATTAGAAGCTGTCATGGGAAAGATCGAAATCGAAATTGGTAATGGCCGCTTTGATTACGCCGCCTACTTTCCAACGAGTTCGTTTCTGAAAACAATTCTGCTAGAGCAGAAGCGTTCTGATCAGGGCCGCCTTGGAGAAGAGCTTCCAACATTCGAGCGCATGGTTAGATCTTGGCTTGCCGAGCATGAGGTCGAATGGCGTGCTAATTATCGAAATACGATTTTTAGCCTTTTCGAAAAGCACATCATCCCTTTCCTGGGTGGCCTGCCAGTTGATGCCATCACTCGTGATGACCTCGTGGATTTTCGTAACTCGCGAGTGCGGTATCGCACCCCAGGCGGGATTGCGCTTCAAACCGGCTCGATCAACCGCATGATGACGCTAGTCAAAGCGGTGATTGAGGAAGCTTGTGCTCGCTACAAGATTCCAAACCCTTACGAGCGCATCAAGAAGCTCAAAGAAGAGAAGCGGCACATCACACCATTCACGCTCGATGAGGTGAGTCGCATCCTTGAGGATGTACGAGCGGACTTCCGAGACTACTTGATCATCAAGTTCTTTACCGGCATGCGAACGGGTGAAGTCCATGGGCTACGCTGGAAGTGTGTCGACTTTGACCGGGGCTTCATTGCCGTTCGTGAGACACACGGAAAGTCCGGGTTTGAATACACCAAAAACGACCCATCACAGCGTGACATCCGCATGTCCAGCAAAGTGCGTGAAGCTCTACAACGACAATTTAAGATCACCGGCCATTACGGGCGTGACGGCTTAGTGTTCTGTAATAGAAACGGCCTACCAGTCGATGATAAGAACTTCTGCAATCGGATCTGGAAGCCGATGCTAGAAGACCTAGTCATCCCCTACCGTCGGCCTTACGACACACGCCATACCGCTGCCACGCTGATGCTCGCCTCCGGTGAATCACCAGAATGGATTGCTAATCAGCTCGGTCATAGCAACACCAAGATGCTGTTCTCCGTATACAGCAACTTCGTCCCTAATCTCACACGCAACGACGGCAGTGCGATGGATCGACTCATCACCACATCCGTATCTAATCTCTAAGGTGCCCACTATGAACGTGATCAACCTCGATGCAGTTCGTCTGCAACATCGCAAAGAGTGCAGTAATCGCATTGTGCTTCGAATGGCACAGGCACTGCTAAACACCTACTCAGTGAGCCCATTGTTGGATCTTGCTGCTGTGCTTGGTTACGAGCAATCACTCACCAATCAAGAAGCACTGACTCGATACATCAAAGAGCAAATGCGCATGGTTGATGAGCCATTAGCCTCAGCTGTTTTCAACATCATGTGCGATCGCTTCCAGTACATGCTCAGCCGGCTTCCCTCGCATCAGCATGGAGGGCTTTGATCATGCTAATTAATACCTCCCAGCTTCACGATCACGTCGGTGACTCGATCTCCATTCAGGGACGATTAGTCGGTCTTGAGCAATGCTTGGCGAAGAATGGGCATAGCTACTTTAGGCTCAAGCTTGTCGATAGCGCAGGAGCCATTAAAGCCTATGTATGGCCTGAAGCATCGCTCTATGATTTCATTGAAACCATCAATGTAAGCGAACAGCATTTAGTTGAGCTAAATGGCCGAGTAACCCACTTGAATGGGTGTCATTTTTTGAAGCTCAGCGAGCTGTATGTCGTTTCAGCTAGCCATGTGCGCAATGGTGCTGCCCTGCTCCCTTTGCCATTGGTTCCTGTACGCGCTAGAGAGGCCTTGGACTGGCTTATTAACTTCATTGACGAGCTAAGCAATGAGCCACTTCGTGCCTTTCTGACCGGCATATTGATGGATCCAACCATTGGCCATCGATTCATCCGCTGCCGAGCCAGTGCTAGCTATCACAGTGCGTACCCTGGCGGATTACTTGTGCACTCCGTGCAGGTAGCTCAACTAGCAGGAAGTTGGGCGATAATGCTCGGTGAGTCTGAGTTATTTATTGCACTCACCCAGGTCGGAGCATTGCTACATGACCTAGGCAAAATCGATACGGTCGGCGAGAAAAATCCTCGCCCGATGAACCCCTCGTTGTACCAGCACGAAATACAGACCGTTCACCTCTTAGCACCACACATAAATCGGTTAATAGCGGATGCGCGTATTGAGGGTATGGTGATGTCACATTTGATAGGCCGATTTGCCTCTACCAAGCACTATAGAGAGCAGTCGATGATCGAAGAGCTTATTCGCTTTGCTGATCAGGCATCAGCTGGGTACCAGCAAAAGCAATCGCTTGAGCAGTTGATTAAGCTGCTCCCGCAACAATCTAGCAATGACGATGGCTTCTATAACCGCTTCTGTGTCTAGTCAGGCAACATTGTGTGACTAGCGCCTTCGCCTAAATTAGTGTCTATAGAAATAGGTCCGTATCA